>JBEGOG010000143.1:0-5017 GCA_041182125.1 Pseudomonadota bacterium | reverse complement strand
AGATAGGCATTCATCAAGGAGACGGTGATGGCTTCGACGCCTTGCGCCTTCAACACGCCCAGTTGTGCGCGGATATCAGCGTCATTGAGGGGGCGAATTTCCAAGCCTTGGGCATCGATACGGCCCGCGATCTCGACCGTATCTTCCAGCTTGGCCATGGGCTCAGGCTTTGGCCAGACAATCCATGCTGCCAGACCGCCGGGCACCAGCGAGCGCGCGATCTGCATCGTCTGGCGATAGCCTTCGGTCGTGACAAGGCCAACCCGTGCGCCCTTGCCCTCAAGGACGGCATTGGTTGCGACGGTCGTGCCGTGCAGGAAGATGTCCACGTCAGCGGGCGTGATCCCGGCCTTGGCACAGATGGCCTCGACCCCGATCATTACGCCTTCGGAGCTGTCGTGGGGCGTCGATGGCGTCTTATGACGCCAAAATCCGCCGGTTTTCTCGTCGAGCAGCAGAAGGTCCGTAAAGGTACCTCCAACATCGACCCCAAGCCTGTAGGACATTCCCACCTTCCTCATGTGATTTCGGCGCAAACTGGCCGACTAAATCCCGCTAATTCGCCGACCGGTATGCGGGACAGATTTCAATATTGTACACAATGCGATATTGTACACCCCGTTATCGCAAGTCAATCGCCCGTTTTCATCCGGGTTTGTATACGAGAGCTGTCATGACCTCATCTGCCATTCAAGTGATCGAAGTTGCCCCGCGTGACGGCCTGCAAAACGAAAAAACACTGATCGATACGGTTGATAAGGTAGAGCTCGTTCTACGATCTGTCGCTGCAGGAGCGCGCAGAATCGAGGCGGTTAGCTTCGTAAATGCCGCTCGTGTGCCTCAAATGGCAGATGCTGGCGAAGTTATGGCCAGATTGCGGGGCGAGGGGGACCTTCGCGCGCAGGGCGTAAGCCTGATTGGCCTGGTTTTAAACCGGCGAGGGTTTGACCGGGCGCTTGAGGCCGATGTTGACGAGGCCAATTTCGTGGTCGTTGCGTCTGAAACCTTCAATCGCCGCAATCAAGGGGTCTCGATTGCTGAGACCATGGCCCAGATCGCCGATACGGCGGGTTTGGCTAGCCAAGAGGGTCTGACCTTCGGCGTCACGATTGGCGCCTCTTTTGGCTGTCCCTTTGAAGGCGAAGTGGCCGAGGCGCAGGTCGCGGCCTTGGCGAGGGAAGCCGCCGCCATGGGCGTGTCTGAAATTGCTCTGGCCGATACGATTGGTGTGGCTGATCCTATGGCGGTCGAGCGCCGCATAGCCCTCGTCAAGGCGGCTGCGCCGGGCGTTTCCATCCGTTGTCATTTCCACAATACGCGCAACACGGGCCTGGCCAATGCCTATGCCGCATGGCGCGCGGGTGCCAGCGCGCTGGACACATCGGTTGGCGGCATTGGCGGCTGCCCCTATGCGCCAGCCGCCACCGGCAACATCCCAACCGAGGATACGGTCTATATGTTCGAGCGAATGGGCGTTCGAACGGGCTATGATCTTCCAACCCTGATCGATACGGCGGGTTGGCTGCAAGAGGTCCTAGGCGGCAAACCCTTGCCCGGTATGTTGGCCAAGGCTGGCGTCTTTCCACCCTCTGCAGCCTAATAGATTTTCATAAAACAAAACCCCTCCGGTGTGAGCCGAAGGGGTCGTGTTCGATTATCTAGGCCCGACCATGGAAATGGCCGGGCCTTTTTGTCTTTAGAACTTCACAGCCACTTCGACGCCGTAGGAAGCGCCGCTGGCGGGGGTGGCGAAGGAGCCACCAAATTCCGGTGCGGGGATGACTTCCGACAGGTACTTTTCGTCAAAGATGTTTTGACCGTAGGCCGACACGGTCAAACCGCCGCGGGCCACACTGACGCGAGCATCCACCGTGGTGAAGGCATCACGTTGGGTGCGCGAGTAGTCTGCGCGAGCGAAGTTTGGATAGTAATATTCGAACACCGTCGGTGCGGTCTGGTCTTGCACAACATGGAACCAGGTTGGCCCCGTGGTGCGCACATCGGCCCGCGCGGTCAGGTCATAATCGCTGAAGAAGGTGTGGTTGTACTGGACGGCCAGATTGTAGGTGTAGTCTGGCGTATAGGGGGACTTGTTCCCCACAGTGTCGGAGCGCACGGCGTTCTTCTTGATCTTGGAGTCGGTGAGGGCTCCAGAGGCTTCAAGGGTCAGATCGCTGGTGGCTTTAAAGCGAGCACCCAGTTCAGCACCTTGGATCTTCACGCGGTCGATGTTGGACACCACGCGAAGCAGACCGAACGGACCGACGAAGAATTCGAAGAACTGCATGTCCTTGACGTTGGTGTCATAGACCGTGCCATCGAGCGTCAGGCGACCATCGAGCAGGCGAGCCTTTGCGCCGATTTCGAAGGCGGTTGAAACTTCCTTGTCGAAATCATCCGTGATCTTGACGGTGTTGAAGCCAGCCGCGGTGCGGCGGGTATTGATATAGCCATCAACCGTGGCCTTGCTGCCTTGGTTATTGAAGCCGCCCGACTTAAAGCCAACGCCCCAGTCAGAATAGAGCGTCCAGGCATCATTCACGGTCCAGCGCAGGCCGATCTTGGGCTGAACCTGATCATAGGTCTTGCTACGATCAGCGATGCTGGACAGGAAGCTGCCGTTGGCTGCGATCAGGCCTGGGTTAAGAGGCTGGCCGGGCGTGATGTAGGTGCTGCGAGCGGCGGCTGGAACCAGATTGGAGACCTTGCGCTCTTCGCGATCGTAGCGAAGGGCCAAGGAGCCTTCAAGGTTCGGCTGAATGTCGTAAGCGGCTTGACCAAAGATCGAGCTGACATTGGACTTGAAGTTGTCCCACAGCAGTTGCTCGGTCGCGTAGGGCTTACCAGCCGCGACATAGAGCGAGCTGGGGGGTGCGCCGCCGGAGTCGATGCCTGCGGCAACGCCAACTTCACGATCAATTTTCAAGGCATAGATACCGCCCAACCAACGCAAGCGCTCGCCCGTCTTGGAGGTGATCCGAAGTTCGGCGCTCGTGTCGCTCTGATCGCGGCGCTGATACTGATAGCCGTCGCAGGTCAGCGGCGTGTAGGGGCCAAAGAATGAGCCACCCAAGTCGGCACCATAATAGGTCGGATAGGGCAGGGGCACCTTGCCCGCCAAGGCCGCGAAGGAAGCCTTACAGGTGGGCTCTGCATTGAAGAAGCCGAAGGAGGCTGCGGTACCATCCGCGAGCAGGTCGTTCTTAATATCCGAATAGAGCGCCCAACCTGTCAGGGTGGCGAAGCCAAGATCGTGATCGAATTTGGCAGACAACTCTAAAGCGTCCTGATGATTCGTGTGATCGATATTGTTTTGGAAAATGAAGTTGTGGGTGTTCACATCTTCGAAGAAGGTCGGTGCGCTAAAGGCCGCTGCAAAGTTTGGCAGGGCGAAGACAGCGTTATAGGCAATCGAGCCAGCATCGAGTTGGCCATAGCGCGCCTTCAGGTCGATTTCGGTCTTTTCGCCGACCTGTGCCACGATGCGGCCATTGATGTTGTAGCCGTCATAGCGATCTAGACCGTTTTGCCCGCGGGTATTGTCGTAGAAGCCGTCCGTCTTGCGCGTATCAAAGGACAGGCTACCGGAGGCCTTCTCGCCCAGTGGGCCGGCAATGCGGCCCTTGGTCGTGACGGTGTTGTTGTTGCCAACCGCTAGGCTGGCTGAGCCTTGGAAGGTTTGGGTGGGCTTGTCCGTGGTCACGATGATCGCGCCGGCCGCAGCATTACGGCCATAGACCGCGCCTTGCGGGCCCTTAACAATTTCAATTTGGCGAAGGTCGGTAAATTCGCGATTGAACGCGCCGGGATTGGCCATCTGCACGCCGTCGACGACGAAGGCGAAGGAGGATTGTGCATCGCGCGCACTGTTCACGCCGCGAATATTGACCTGTGCGTCGCCTTGCTCGGCGGCCTGCACAAGGCTGACACCGGGGACCATGGCCACGAAGTCACCGGCGCGTTGAACGCCTGCAGCCTTGAGGGTGCCGGACGTGAGCGCGACAACAGCGGCTGGCACGTCCTTCAGGTTTTCCGCCCGCTGGCGTGCGGTAACGACGATTTCCTCAATCGAGCCGGTATCGCTGGCAGGAGCGGTTTGTGCTTGGGCGAATGTGGCGGATGCAAGAGCGATGATTGAAACGCTACAAGCCGCTATGGTCTTTACGGATCGGTTCATTCTTAGGTCCCCTTTATGGCAGCTGGCCCGGTGATTGTATGCGATCTTGAGGCTTATCCTTCCTCTAAGACCGAAATCGAGCCCTTGGCTGTTATTATGGCGTACCGTTGTATACAAATGACCTCCGCGTCAAGGATTTTGGCCGGGCTGCTGATTCAGGGAGCGAATTTTGTCCACCGCTAGTGCACGTGCCTATGATTTGATCCGATCCCTGATCTTGGAAGGCCGTTTCGCGCCGGGCGAGCGGTTAAAAGAAGAAGAGCTCACCGACCTGTGCGGTGTGTCGCGCACGCCTGTGCGCGAAGGGCTGCGGCGTTTGGCGATTGAGGGTCTTGTTGTGGTTACGCCGCATCAGGGCGCGCAGGTGGCCGCAATTGGTGACGGGGAGTTGGAAGAGATCTATGCCCTCCGAGCGATGATCGAGGGGCACGCGGCTGGACGGGCCGCATTGCTGATTGCGGAACAGGATATTGCAAAGCTGAAGGCCTTAGCCAGCGAAATGGAGGCGGCGGTTAGAGATGCCAATCGTCATGAGGTCGGTGCGGCGGAATTGAACGCCCGGTTCACCCCTGCCAATAGCGAGTTTCACCGCATTATTCTGGACGCCGCTATGAGCCCACGTTTGGCTGCTATGGCGTCACTTGTGGTCGAAATCCCGCTCATTCTCCGCACGCTGGCGCGATATTCGGAGGAGGAACTGATGCGCTCCTTGCAACATCATCGCGAGCTCATTGCCGCCTTTGAAGCCCGTGACGAAGATTGGGCCCGCTCTGTGATGCGCAGCCACGTCCTCGCCGCATCCCACGCCGTCGTGCGTCCAGGCGTGGGCCGGGTTCAGCC
>JBEGOG010000142.1:0-5073 GCA_041182125.1 Pseudomonadota bacterium | reverse complement strand
GACTGACCATGGAGGTGACAGGCGAACTTGGCCTTTTCCCAATGAAAGCCCTTTTGCTCGTAGCCAATGTCCTTAATGGCCGCGCGGACCTTAGGCTCTAGACCGGCAATGATGGCCTTAGTCTTTTCCTTGGTCGAGGCGCGAACCTCACCGGCCAGAACGATGCGGTTGGTGGTGACGAGGGTCTCGCAAGCGACCCGGGCCTCTGGCTCTTCGCCCAGAAAGGCGTCAACGACCACATCGGAAATACGGTCGGCAACCTTGTCAGGATGGCCCTCAGAAACGCTTTCGCTCGTGAAAATATAAGATGCACGGCTCACAGGGCACACTCCTTGCAGGAAAGTCTTTATCGGATAGGCGAGGGCGATCGTGGGCGGGTTTCTCCGCACGTGCGCCGTTCGGGCCAATCATATAAAGATATGTTTATATCTGCAAGTCAGGTCTTTCGTCGCTCCCCCTCGTCGCGAGAACCTGTGTCCAGATCGATCACACCCGATGGATCGCCCATGGCCCGAACCAGCTCCAGCAACCGTCGCCGCAGCCTGCCCCGAGGCACCTTCGGAAAGAGGATGGCGAGCTCCAGACCTTCTGGTGTCATCAAGAATTCGTGCACAAATTGGTCGGAACCAGATTCAGCAAAGCCAAATTTCTGCGGTTCCGTAGGATCACTGAGTCCATCAAAGAAATAGGCGACCGGGGTCGATAGGGCGCGGGCAATTTCATAGAGTTTTGAGGCGCTGACCCGATTGGCTCCCCTTTCGTACTTCTGAATCTGTTGAAAGGTCAGACCAAGCTCTTCAGCAAGTTTTTCCTGACTAATGCCAAGAAGCTTGCGCCTCATTCGAACTCTTGCACCGACATGCAAGTCTACAGGATTAGGAAATCGCTCACTTGGTGCTGGCGCGCCCATGGATGTCTCTTCCGTCTAGATTTAACCTTGGATAGCAATTTTGTTTACCATTAATCGCTGCCTGTCACGTGGTTTTATCTAATTACGGCGCCTTGAGACCAACATAATAATCAATGCTATCAATAGCATGGCCGAAAAGGGTCCATCGCCGAACTGGCTATAGACGGTAGTCGGCAAGGCGTTAGGCAGGGTTGAATCAATCACCCCCTCCTCACCCTGAATCAAACTTTGGGTCGTGGATCTTCGGCCATAGGCATCAATCACCGCCGATATTCCAGTCGGCGTGGACCGCACCAGAGGCAGCCCCTCTTCGATGGCGCGGTAGCTAGCAATGTTCAGATGCTGCCAAGGGCCACTGGTTTTGCCGAACCATGCGTCGTTGGACACATTCAAGATCCAGCCTGCCCGCTTGCCAGACAAGGCCGCGCCCTGCCGGGTAAAGCCGGGGAACAGACTTTCGTAGCAAATCAGGGGTTGGACCAGCGGCAAGCCATCGAACTGCACGGGCTGCGGCCTTGGGCCGGGGGTAAAATCATCGGGGGCTTGGACCAAACGCCGAATGCCCAGACGCCCCATGATCTCGCCGAGCGGGAGATATTCTCCGAAGGGCACCAGTCGGTACTTGTCATAGAGGCCCGTCACCCTCAGGTCCGCGCCCTCACGGCGAACACCGAGCAGGCTATTGTAATAGACCGGCTTATCGAGACTACCGCCATATCGAAAGCCCCCCATCATCAAGACCTGACCCGGCTTTAATGACGCAGTGATCGCATCCCGCGTCCAACTGCCGGGGGCCAGATAGTCATCCAAGGCCGAAGGAATAGCGCCTTCAGGCCAGATCACCACCGCTGGAACGGGCCCCTTGCTGGGAAGGGCGGTCAGGGCGGTATATTTGGCCAAAATATTGCGGAAATTTTCCGGCGTCCATTTGGCCGACTGGGGAATATTGGCTTGAACAATCCGCACCACCGGGCCGCGGGCCGATGGAGGCAAAGCGCTGCCCAACCGAACCATGCCAAAGCCATAGAGACCTGCGGCCATGGCGACGGCAAGGCCTGCGAGGATCACGCCCTGCCGCCGTTGATCGTGACGCAGCAACAGGCCAAAGGATCCTGCGATCCACAGGCTTATGAAACTCAGCCCATAGGCGCCAACCACCGACGCCATCTGCGACGGCGCAGACCCCGCCCGCCACGTCTCCCCCGGCAGGTTCCATGCAAAGCCAGTCAGGACATGGCCGCGCAGCCATTCGACGACCGAAAAGACCAGCACAAAGGCCGCAATCCGCGTGAGCGCTGAGGCCTGTTTGGGAACCGCCCACCGATAGGCCAGCCCCGCCAAACCCCAGAACAGGGCCAGCCCGCCCGAGAGGGACAGGACCGCGATCGGGGCCATCCAGCCATAGACCTCGATATCGACCAAAAAGGCTTCGCCAACCCACCAGGTACTGACAAAGAAATAGGCCAGACCGACCAGCCAGCCGCGCCAAAATCCGCCCCTCAAGGGTCGAGGAGAGGCCGGGTCGTGATCTAGGAGATGAAGCGCGAGACCATAGCCTAACAGTCCCGGCAAGATCCCAAAGGGTGGATGGGCCAAGGCTGCACCAAGCCCGGCCAACAGGCAGCAAAGGGCTGCGCCCCACCGTCCCTGCGCCCAGCGCGCCACGACATCGAGGCGCCTATGGATCACGGGGCTTCTGTGGCCGCTGGCGTCGCGCTTCTCATCCGCAGGCGTTTGACCCGGCGCGGATCGGCATCGGTAATTTCGAACTCAAAGCCTGAAGGATGGGCGATCACCTCGCCGCGCTGAGGCACGCGTCCAGCAAGGGCGCTGACCAGCCCCCCGACCGTATCGATCTCTTCTTCATAGTCAGCCAGCATCAGCTCGACGTCGGCCATAGCCTCAAGCTCTTCCAGCGGCGCGCGGGCATCGCATTCATAGATGCCCCCAGCGCGCGCGACGATAGAGGCCTGATGGGCGTCGTCATGCTCATCATCGATCTCACCGACCACCGCCTCAACCAGATCCTCGAGCGTGACAATGCCATCGGTGCCGCCGAACTCATCAATGACCAGCGCCATGTGGATGCGCGTCGCCTGCATCTTGACCAGCAGGTCCGCCGCCCTCATCGAGGCAGGGACATAGAGCACTTCGCGGCGAAGGCGATGCAACACCGGCTCGCTCTGGGCCGGGCGTTTGGCCTCATCGGCGAGGAGCTTGAACACATCCTTCACATGGACCACCCCGACCGGATCATCGAGATTGTCGCGATAGATCGGCATGCGCGAATGGCCAGCCTCAATGAAGGTGGACAGGACCTCTTCAAAGGGCGCGGAAATGTCGATGGCAACAATATCGGCGCGCGGGGTCATGACATCATCGACGCGCAGAGTCTTAAAGGCCTCGGCCTGATCAACAATATCCACGGCCCCATCGGCGGTGGCTACACCCGTCGAGGCTGCTGGCACCGCGCCCTTCCCCTTCAGGCCCCATCCCAGCGCAGCGAACAGTCCGCGATCACTACGCCGACGGCGGGCAACCGGCTTGTGAGTGCCGTTAGTTGAGGGGGTTTTAGAACTGGGATCGTCAGGACTGGACATGGTCTTGCGCGGGCGCTCCGTAAGGGTCCGTCACGCCAAGTCCGGCCAAGAGGGTGCGTTCTAGCCCCTCCATCAACTCAGCCTCAGCGTCGGTTTCATGATCATAGCCTAAAAGATGCAAGGTCCCATGCACCGTTAAATGACAAAGATGGTCGGCAAGGCTCTTGCCCTGCTCCTCAGCCTCGCGCGCACAGACCC
Organism: Pseudomonadota bacterium; assembly: GCA_041182125.1. Lineage (GTDB taxonomy): Bacteria > Pseudomonadota > Alphaproteobacteria > Caulobacterales > Caulobacteraceae > CAISGS01. The sequence continues at coordinate 1,365 of JBEGOG010000142.1, read as the reverse complement.
CGAACGCCAAGGCTATATCGCCCAAATGACCTTCGGTATTTTGCGGGGCGGGAAAAGACAGGACATTGGTGGGCTTATCTTGCCCCCGGAACCGGCCGTTCAAGGCTTGAACCGCCTCATTATCCGTCAACAGCACCACTACAGCGCTGCCCTCAACATCGGTCAGGCGCGGCGCGGACAAGGCCGCCTGAGCGGCCCTGCCGATCAGGGCTTGGGTCTCATCCTCGGTCAAAGACAGGGCGGGCAACCAAGCCTCGTCGTCAATCTCCACCTCAATGGCGAGAGGATCCATCGCTAGGTCCGGTTACTGTCGGCGTCATAGGCCCGCACAATGCGCTCGACCAAGGGATGGCGCACCACGTCCTCCGCCGAAAAGCGCGAAATACCAACGCCCTTGACCCCATCGAGCAGGCCCACCGCATGGGACAGGCCCGAATCTCTGGGATTGAGCAGGTCGACCTGTGAGGGGTCTCCCGTCACCACCATCCGCGCGCCCTCACCCAGACGGGTCAGGACCATCTTCATCTGCAAGCGCGAGGCGTTCTGGGCCTCATCGACAATGACGAAGGCATGGCTCAGGGTACGGCCGCGCATGAAGGCGATGGGCGCAACCTCGATCTCGCCCTTTTCTCGGCGGCGACGAAGCTGTTCAGCACCCAACAGATCGGTCAGGGCCTCCCAGACCGGAGCCATATAGGGGTCAACCTTCTCGGTCAGATCGCCGGGAAGGAAGCCGAGCCGCTCGCCCGCCTCGACGGCGGGACGGGTCACGACCAGACGATCGACCTCACCGCGCAGCAGCATATTGGCCCCGTGCGCCACCGCCAGATAGGTCTTGCCGGTTCCGGCAGGGCCGACGCCAAAGACCAGCTCATATTGGCTCAGCATCTCCAGATAGTTGGCCTGTGCCGCCGTCTTGGCCGCCACCACGCCGCGCTTGCCCATCGGCATGGACCGGGCCGCACCGGGCTTGTCTCCAGAGCGCACCGCGCCAATGGCCATGCGGACATCCGATTCGGCCACTTCAGCCCCCGAGCGGGCGCGATCAGCCAGACTGTCGATCACCGCCTTGGCCCCGGTCAGGCTCTTGGCGGCACCGCGCAGGGCTAGACCCCCGCCGGGTGTCTCAATCAGCACCGAAAAGGCATTCTCAATCAGGGCAACATGGCGGGCATTGGCACCGCAGACAGCGGCTTGAACCGGCTCAGGCAGGGCGATGAACTCGTCAATGACGCGGCTCAAAGCACAGCCTCTTCTAAGGCCGAGACCAGAACGCCGGAAAGGCTCATATGGGCGGCGGCTTCGATCCGCATATGGACGATCTGTCCGATCAGGTCAGCAGGCCCCTCCGCATGGACGGCCTGC
>JBEGOG010000141.1:0-10192 GCA_041182125.1 Pseudomonadota bacterium | reverse complement strand
CGGCTCGACTGTGGGACAACCGACCGGAACGGCCTGCGCCGCGCCGTCGCTGCATGTCGCCATAATCATGGATGGCAATGGCCGTTGGGCCAAGGCGCGCGGCCTGCCTCGAACGCTCGGCCATCGGGCGGGGGTTAAGGCGCTTCAGCGCACGGTTGAGGCCGCGCCCGGTCTTGGGATCAGTTGCCTGACCGTCTTTGGCTTTTCCACCGAGAACTGGCGCCGGCCTGCGGGCGAGGTTGCCGAGTTGATGGGACTGCTCAAGAGCTATGTCGATAGCGATCTGGACCGGCTTCACCGCGAGGGCGTCAAGGTCCGGGTGCTGGGCCGCCGCGATGGCCTTCGCAAAGATCTACTCGAAACCATAGAGCGGGCGGAGCGTCTGACGCTCGCCAACGACCGATTCCTGCTGCAGGTGGCCTTTAACTATGGCGGTCAGGCCGACATTACCGATGCTGCCCGACGGTTCGCGGCCGATGTGAAGGCTGGCGTCGCTGAACTGACTGATTTGGATGAGGCGACCTTTGGTCGTTACCTGTCTACCGCGTCAGGGCCCGCGCCGGATTTGATTGTTCGCACCAGTGGGGAGCGGCGTCTGTCCAATTTCCTGCTCTGGGAGTCGGCCTATGCCGAACTGGTGTTCCAAGACGTCCTTTGGCCTGACTATGGCGAAGAGGCCCTAAAGGCTGCTGTCGCTGAATATCGGACGCGGGATCGCCGGTTTGGGGGAGTTGAGGCCAATGACGTCCTCGCCGCCGGTTAAGGCCTTTGATTGGTCCAATCTTGGCCTGAGGGTCATTTCCGCCACGATTCTGATTCCGATGGTGGTGTTGGCCATCTGGACCGGCGGCTGGCTGTTCTTGCTCATGACGGCGGTTGCGGTGGCGCTGTTGGCCAATGAATGGGGACAGCTCTGCGCCTCCAAGGCCTCAGCCCGGATGTCCATCGTCATTGCGGCGGCGGTGCTCGCGCCAACCTTCTATGCCCATTGGGGCTATTTCACTGACGCCGCCATCGCGCTCGGCGTGGGAACGGTTGTGGCGGCGCTCGCGGCCATAGCGCTGAAGGAGCGGCCCGGGGACTGCGCCTATGGAGTGTTCTATATCGGCCTTCCGGTCTTGGCTCTAACGTGGCTGCGCACCACGCCTCAAGGCCTGACCTGGACCATCGCCCTGTTCGCCGTCACCTGGTCGGCTGATATCGTCGCCTATGCGGTCGGTAATGTTGTGAAGGGGCCAAAGCTGTGGCCGCGCTTTTCGCCCAATAAGACCTGGTCCGGCTTTGTCGGCGGGCTGGTCGGGGCCGTTGTGGCGGCGGTTGTCGTTGCCGTCCTCTCCAAATTGAAGATTTCTATCGGTGCGGCAGCGGCGGTTGGTTTGGTCGGAGGCCTCGCGACCATGACCGGGGACCTGTGGGAATCGATTCTTAAGCGGCGTTATGGCGTAAAAGATAGTGGTGACCTGATCCCAGGCCATGGCGGTATTTTGGACCGTGTGGACGGTCTGATGTTTGCGGCAGTGATCGTCGCAGGCGCGCGATTGATCGCCTTTATCGGATTTCCATTTTGACACTAATGCGGACGGTCACCCTGTTGGGATCCACGGGGTCCATTGGCGTCTCGACCCTTGATCTGTTCGAGCAGGCGACGGCCCATGGCTCGGCCAAGGTCGAGGTCATCGCCCTGACTGCCGGTCGAAACGTCAATCTCTTGATTGAGCAATGCCTTAAATGGCGCCCGCAATTTGCTGTTATTGCAGATGAATTGGAATTTCAGGCCTTGCGCAATGGCCTTGCGGGGTCGGGCATTCGCTGTGGGGCAGGGGCCTTAGCGGTTGTTGAGGCGGCGGCCATGGAGGCCCAGTGGGTCATGTCTGCGATCGTCGGGTTCGCAGGTCTTGCGCCAACCTTAGAGGCGGCAAAGAGGGGCGCGGTCATTGCTCTGGCCAACAAGGAAAGCTTGGTCTGCGCCGGTCCAGCCCTGATCGAAACAGCGCGCCGGGCGGGCGGAACCATCATCCCTGTCGACAGCGAACATTCCGCTATTTTCCAAGTTTTGCATCCGGACCAAGAAAGGCGCGTTTCTCGCCTCATTCTTACCGCATCTGGAGGGCCATTCAGGACATGGACGCGCGACGCGATGGTTGGGGTCACCCCTGAGCAGGCCGTCGCCCATCCGAACTGGTCCATGGGGGCCAAGATCTCGGTCGATTCCGCGACCATGATGAACAAGGGCTTGGAGATGATCGAAGCGTCTTACCTGTTCGCCGTGGGTCCCGAGATGATCGATGTGGTCATTCACCCCCAGTCGGTGATCCACAGCCTTGTCGAATATCAAGATGGCTCGACCTTGGCCCAGTTGGGCGCGCCGGATATGCGCAGCCCCATCGCCGTTGCCTATGCCTGGCCTGACCGCTTGCCCTGGCCTGCGCCAGCCCTGGATTTGGCAGCCTTCGGGCAACTGACCTTTGAGGCCCCGGACCTTGAAAAATTTCCAGCCATAGCCACTGCCCGCGCGGCGATGCTGCATGGGGGCGCTGCGCCTACCGTCATGAATGCCGCCAATGAGGTGGCTGTGGCCGCCTTCCTTGACCGGCGTTTAGGCTTTCTTGATATTGCCGCCACCGTCGACCGGACCTTGGACGAGATGAATAGTCTTGGCCAGTTGGAGACAGGCGCGGGTGATGACATACTGGAGACCGCAATGATGGTTGATGCCTCCGCCAGACGCGTCGCCGCCAATGTGGTGGCGGGCCTAGCGCGCTCGTCATAGTCGACAAGGAACCGTCTGATCATGCTCGACTTCGCGCACACCGCGATCACCTACATTGTCCCGTTTCTGTTCGTGCTGACGCTCGTCGTCACCGTGCATGAGCTTGGGCATTTTTGGGCGGCTAAGGCCTGTGGTGTCGCCGTGGACCAGTTCGCCATTGGCTTTGGTCGGCCACTGTTACGCTGGACTGATCGGTCAGGCGTTCAATGGCAGATCGGCTGGATTCCGTTGGGCGGCTATGTCCGCTTTTCAGGCGATGTGAACGAGGCCAGCGTTCCGGATCAGAACGGCCTTGAGGATCTTCGTAAGGCCATTACCGCTCATGAAGGGGCCGCTGGCGTTAGCCGATATTTCCATTTTAAGCCTGTATGGCAGCGCGCCTTCATTACTGCAGCCGGTCCCTTAGCCAATTTCGTTCTCTCAACGGTTCTGTTTGGCCTGTTGTTGATGGTGATCGGTGAGCGGGTCTCGGTCCCGCGCGTCGATGGCATTGCGCCAAATCAGGCGGCTGCCAAGGCAGGCTTTCAGGTGGGAGATATTATCAAGCGCGCTGACGGACGCAGGATCGATAGTTTCACCGATCTCCAGCAGATCGTCATGCTGCGTGCGGAAACGCCTATTAAATTCCAAGTGGACCGTGGCGGGCAGCGCGTTGACTTGATCGCTATCCCCGATCGTCGCGAGGTCACAGATTCCTTTGGCAGTAAGCAAAGCGTCGGTGTGCTCGGCCTATCCAGTCAAGCGCGTCAGGAGGACTTGGCTCTCAAGCGCTACAACCCGATAGAGGCCTTGGCCCGTGGCGCTGGTCGAACATGGGACGTATTGGACACGACCGTCTATTATCTCAGCCGGATCGTAACCGGTCGTGAGTCGGCGCAGCAGTTGGGCGGCCCCTTGGGGATCGCGCGCGCTTCTGGTGCCGTCGCACAGGCCGGTGCAGAAGGGGCCCCTAGTTTTGCAACACAGATCATCGGAAGCTTTGTCGCATTGCTTGGCCTTGCGGCTGTTCTGTCGGTCGGGATTGGCTTCATGAATTTGCTACCAATCCCTGTGCTAGATGGCGGTCACTTGCTGTTTTACGCCTATGAGTCCATTGCCCGCCGGCCCATGAATGCTGCAGTCCAAGCGGCAGGCTATCGGGTTGGGCTTGCTATGCTGCTCATGCAGCAACTCCAAGTGTTTCATTTCCTCGGCGGACTGTTCTCGTGAACGCCCGCCCCGCGTCGATGGCTGATCATATGCAGAATTCTAGCGCCCGCAGTACTGCCGCCCGTTTGGGGCTCATGTCGGGGCTCGCCTTGCTTCTCACCGGTACGGCATTGTCCTCGCCTGCCTTGGCCCAAGCGACCGGGGCACCGGCTGCTGCTTCTCCACAAACAGCGGTCATTCAGCGGATCATTATCAAGGGTAATGAGCGGATTGAGCAGGGTACGGTCACGTCCTACCTGCCCATCCAGCCTGGTGACCTTGTCGGACCAGCCCAGATCGACTTGGCGCTCAAGACCCTGTTCCGGACCGAGCTATTTGCCGACGTGAAGTTGGATATCCAGTCGACCGATCTGGTTGTGACTGTTGTCGAAAACCCGATCATCAATCAGGTGGTCTTTGAGGGGAACGATAACCTCAAGGAAGACAAGCTGCGCGACGAGGTGACCATCCGTCCTCGCGGCATCTTTACCCGCTCGAAGGTCCAAAAGGACGTGCAGCGGATCATCGAACTCTATCGGCGTTCTGGCCGGATTTCGGCCACCGTGACGCCTAAGGTGGTGGAACTGCCGCAAAAGCGTATCGATCTCGTCTTTGAGATCAACGAGGGCCCAAAAAGCGGCGTGCTGCGGATCAACTTCCTCGGCAATAAGGAATATTCAGACAACGATCTGCGCGACGTGGTCGTGACCAAAGAGTCCGAATGGTACAAGTTCCTGACCTCGAACGACAATTATGATCCAGACCGGATCGAATATGACCGCGAGCAACTGCGTAAACATTATCGCAACCGCGGCTTTTACGATTTCCGCATCATTTCGGCCGTGGCTGAACTGGCACCTGATAAGAACGGGTTTGCGGTTACCTACAGCCTTTCGGAAGGCCCGAAATATAAGTTCGGCAAGCTTACCGTCGAGACGGACCTCAACAAGTTGAACGGCGATATCCTGCGGATGTTGCTGCCGATCCAAGAGGGGCAGATCTACGAAGATAAGCGGATCGAAGACGCGACCGATGCCCTGACCTTCGCGGCCGGTGCTGCTGGCTTTGCATTCGTCGATATTCGTCCGCGCTATGTGCCCAACAAGGCCACCAAGACCGTCGATGTGGTGTTCGAGGTCAAGGAAGGGCCGCGCGTCTATGTCGAGCGGATCGATATTGTCGGTAATGTTCGCACGCTAGACCCCGTTGTTCGCCGCGAGCTACGCTTGACAGAAGGCGATGCCTTTAACCGGGTTCTGGTTGACCGGTCTAAGAACCAAGTCAGAGGCCTAGGCTTCTTTAAAGACGTTGAGATCGAAGAATTGCCGGGCAGTGCGCCTGATCGCACGATCTTGAGGGTCAAGGTGACGGAGCAACCCACCGGTGAACTGTCGTTCAGCGCGGGTTATTCATCGCTGGATAAGGTTGTTCTCGATCTCGGCGTCACAGAGCGGAACTTCCGTGGTCGAGGCCAAAGCGTGCGCGCCCAGATATCGGCGGGGTCCATGCGCCAGCAGGTTGACTTCTCGTTCACAGAGCCGCGGTTCCTAGACCGCGATCTTCGCGCGGGTCTGGACCTGTTCTCCTACAAGTACAATTTCTCGCAATATTCTGGTTACGACACCGCATCGACGGGTTTGGGGGTGCGTTTTGGTTTCCCCTTGACCCAGAATGCCTCCATGTCGACGCGCTATAACCTGCGCAGCGATGATGTGGTTGTGCAGGAAGGGCTTTGCGGCATCAGTGTCTCAATCTTGCTCTGCGACCAGGCGGGCTCTCGCATCACCTCTCTGGTGGGCTATTCCTATCGTTGGGACCGTCGCAATGATCCCATCAAGCCGACGCGCGGCTTCTCAGTTGATGTTCAGCAAGATTTTGCAGGCGTCGGCGGCGATGTTAAGTATTTGAAGACCGAGGCGGACGCCGATTGGTATTACGGCTTCACGCCCAACATCATCTTCAGCGCTTCGATGTCTTCGGGTTACATCTTCTCTTATGGAGATGACAGTATCCGCATCAATGACCGCTTCTATAAGGGCGGCAACACCTTCCGGGGCTTCCAGACCGCTGGTATTGGTCCGCGCAACCTGACCTATAACGACGCCTTAGGTGGTCAAGCCTATGCGATCGGCGCGTTGGAATTGACCCTGCCAACAGGATTGCCTGAGCAATATGGCATCAAGGCCGCCCTGTTCTCCGACTTTGGCACATTGGGTATGCTGGACAGCAAGTCCAAGAGCAGCTGCGTGACCTATCCTGCCGGTACGATCCTGTCAGATGGCACGGCCGCAACGACAGCCACAACCAACTGTGACACGATCAAGGATGATCTCTCACCGCGTGCAACTGTCGGTGCCAGTATTTTCTGGAAGTCACCTATGGGGCCCATTCGCTTTGACTTCAGCCAAGTGCTGCTAAAAGAAGATTATGACCGTACCGAAGCCTTCCGTTTCTCCACTTCAACAAGGTTCTAAACCCATGTCCCTGAAAATTCTCGGCGCTGCAGGCCTTGGCCTAGTTGCCACCTTCGCTGTGGCTCAATCGGCCTTCGCCCAAGCGGCACCGGCTGCGGCCAAGACGGCACCTGCGGCACCCGCAGCTGTGACCTTGACGACAGGCCCAGCGATTGCTGGCGTCTGCGTCTATTCCGGTGACCGCGCGATCCTGTCCTCCACGGTTGGCAAGTTCGTTTTGACTCGCATTCAGACCATCGAAGCACAGGCTAACGCCGAACTGACCGCCGAGAAGAACGCCATCGTTGCCGAGGGCAAGACGCTAGAGGGTCAACGCGCTACCCTGCCGCAGGAGCAGTTGGAGCAAAAGGCCCTTCAGTTGAATCAGCGCGGTCAGGCCCTGCAACGCAAGGCGCAGCAGCGTGGCCGTGAGATCGAAGCCACCCAGCAGAAGGCCCTTTCACGGGTCAATGATGAGTTGCAGCCTATCGTGCGGGACGTGTTCCAGCAGCGCGCCTGCAGCCTCTTGCTTGACGGTAACGCCGTGTTGCTGGCCAACCCAGCCATGGACATTACCGAAGCTGCCGTGGTCAAGCTGAACGCCAAGATCACGCAATTTGCCTTTGAGCGTGAGCGTCTTGAGGCGCAACCTGCACCGGCTCAATAGTCTGTTTGATGATCCAACATCGCTGTAGGGCGATCTTGATCAGATAATCTAACGCGGTGGGCGGGCTTTGCAGCCTGTCCACCGCTGTTGTTTCGCGGGGGGACGCATGCCGGACCTACGATTTTTTGACGATTTGGGGCCCTTTACGCTGAAGGCCCTCGCCGATTTGACGGGCGCGGTCCTTGCTGACCCAAAGATGGCTGATCAGATTGTGTCCACGGTTGCGCCCCTGAACAGGGCTCAGGCCGGGGCGATCAGCTTTCAGTCTGACCCGCGGTATCGGTCGGACCTTCAGGCCACGGGGGCGAGCGCCTGTTTCCTTGCGGCAAGTCAGCAGGCCTTGGCCCCAAAGGGTTGCGCGGTCCTGACGACGCCAACACCCCAGGCCGCCTTTGCCCAGTGCGCTGAGGCGTTCTTTCGGCCAAAACGTCACTCCGGGGCGATTGCCATCCATCCAGACGCCCATCTCGAAGAGGGTGTTGAACTAGCCCCTGGTGTGGTGGTCGGCCAGGGTGCCACGATTGGTGCGGGTACCGTCATAGGAGCCAATACGACCATTGGCCCCGGGGTCTCAATCGGTCGCGGCTGCCAAATCAGCGCGAATGTGACCATTGGCTTTGCCATGATTGGTGATCGGGTTCGCATCTTCGCGGGCGTACGCCTCGGTGAGCCGGGCTTTGGGATAGCCGGGTCAGCTCAGGGCGCTCTGGATGTGCCTCAGCTTGGCCGAGTGATTATTCAAGATGGCGTCACCATCGGGGCAGGGACCTGTATTGATCGCGGAGCCTTTGAAGACACGGTCGTAGGCGAGAATACCAAGATCGATAATTTGGTTCAGATCGCCCACAATGTCGTCATTGGTCGGAACTGCGTTATCGCCGCTCAGGTTGGCTTTGCCGGCAGCGTTACTGTCGGCGACGGCGCAGCGTTTGGCGGTCAGGCCGGTACAGCGGACCATACGAAAATTGGCTCAGGGGCCCGGATTGCCGGATCCTCGGGTGTGATGAAAGATATTCCAGCGGGCGAATCTTGGGGCGGCTATCCGGCTCGGCCCATCCGTCGCTGGCTGCGTGAAACAGCGTGGGTATCCCAACGTGTGAAGGATCGCGAACCCGGTGCCAAGTTGGGCCGTGTGAAAGGTGATGACGAATGAGCGATATCGAACCCCAAGTCGAGCCCTCAATCTCCATTGATATTAATGAGATTTTCCGGCGTATTCCGCACCGCTACCCGTTCCTGCTGGTGGACCGGGCCGAGGACTATGTCCCGCACAAGTCGATTGTCGGCATCAAGTGCGTGACCTTTAATGAGCCGTTCTTTCAAGGCCATTTTCCCAACAATCCGGTTATGCCCGGTGTCTTGATTGTCGAGGCCATCGCTCAGAGCGGGGCCTTGCTGATGTCCAAGACGCTCGATGCCGATGTGACTGGCAAGACCATTCTGTTCATGTCGCTCGACAATACGCGCTTTCGCCATCCAGTTCGTCCGGGAGATGTTCTGCGGATGGAGGTCGAGGTGGTTCGCGCTCGGTCTACCCTGTTTAAATTCCGCGGTCGGGCTCTGGTTGGCGATAAGGTCGCTGCTGAATGCGAGTTCGCCGCTATGGTCGTGGAAACCCCCGAATGACCCAAATTCACCCCAGCGCCATCATTGACCCTAAGGCCCAGTTGGGCGTGGATGTTCAGATCGGCCCCTTCTGTACGGTCGGCGCTCATGTCGTGCTGGGCGACGGCGTCAAGCTGACCTCTCATGTGGTGGTTGATGGTCACACGACGATTGGCGCGCAGACCCTTGTTCATCCCTTGGCCTTTTTGGGCGGCCCGCCGCAGCATCTGGCTCTGGCCCATAAGGGCGAGCCGACCGAACTGATCATCGGTGAGCGCAATGTCATCCGCGAAAATGTCACCATGCATACGGGCACGGTTGGCGGCGGCGGGGTGACACGGGTTGGATCGGACAGTCTCTATATGGTTGGTGCCCACGTGGCCCACGACTGTATCGTTGGCAATAATGTGACCTTCGCCAACAATGCCACGCTCGGCGGCCATGTTCAGGTCGGAGACTTCGTCTTTATGGGCGGGCTCAGCGCTGTGCACCAGTTCACCCGCATTGGCCGCTATGCCTTTGTCGGCGGCGGCGGTGTGGTGACCAAGGACATCATTCCCTATGGCTCGGTCTGGGGCAACCATGCCCATCTTGAAGGCCTGAACCTTGTCGGTCTCAAGCGCCGGGGCTTCTCGCGTGAGGCGATCAACAATCTGCGCGCCGCCTATCGCCTGATGTTTGCCGATGAGGGGACGTTCCAAGAGCGGCTCGATGACACGATGGAGGTCTATCAGGGTTCGGCCGAGGTGATGGAGATCGTCAACTTCATCCGCTCTGACGCCAACCGTCCCATCTGTCTGCCACACGATTGAGCCAGCCCATGCGCAAGCTTGGACTCATTGCCGGTGGCGGCGACCTGCCAAGGACGCTGGCCCAGCGCTGCGTCGATGCGGGCCGTCCATTCTTCGTCGTGCGGCTCAAGGGCTTTGCCGATGCGGCCATGGCAGAGTTTCCTGGCGCGGATATCGGCATGGCCGAACTGGGCAAGTGCTTTTCCGCGCTGAAAAAGGCCGGATGCGAGACCGTCTGTTTTGCCGGTCTGGTCGCACGCCCTGACTTCGCCGCCCTAAAGCCCGATATGCGCGGCATGATGGCCCTGCCTCGGGTCATTTCGGCGGCGCGCAAGGGGGATGATGGTCTGCTGCGTGCCCTGCTGGCTGAGTTCGAGATGGAAGGGTTTGTTATTGAAGGCGCCCATGAGGTCGTCGATGACCTAACCCTGCCGGTCGGCGTGCTGGGCGCTGTGGTCCCTGAGGCCAGCGACAAGGCGGACATTGCCCGCGCCATTGAGGTCGCCCGCGCCATTGGCCGGATGGATATAGGGCAGGGCGCTGTGGTCGTGCGTGGGCTGGTTCTGGCCGTTGAGGGCCAAGAGGGCACCGATGCTATGTTGGCGCGCTGTGCGGATCTGCCTAAGGCCCTTCGCGTCGGTGAGGCGGGAGAGGCCTGCGGCGTGCTGGCCAAGGCTCCCAAGCCCATTCAAGAGCGCCGGGTGGACCTTCCCACCAT
>JBEGOG010000140.1:0-5083 GCA_041182125.1 Pseudomonadota bacterium | reverse complement strand
CCCTATATTGCCGGGCAGGAGTTGGCCGTTGCCGTGATGGGGAATCAGGCCTTGACCGTCACCGATATCGTCTCGCGCACTGGCTTCTATGATTATGACGCCAAGTACGGGGAGGGCGGATCGACGCACATCATGCCTGCCGACATGCCCAAACCGGCTTTTGAGCGCGCTTTACGCATGGCGGAGGCCGCACACAGCGCTTTGGGTTGCCAAGGTGTTACACGAAGTGACTTTCGTTATGACAACGTTAACGACCTTCTGGTCCTATTGGAGGTTAATACCCAGCCCGGTATGACGCCGACGTCGCTCGCTCCTGAGCAGGCGGCCCATCTCGGAATCGGGTTCGATGACTTGGTCTTGTGGATCGTGGAGCAGGCTTATGGCGGGAGGGGTAAGAGCGGGATCTAGTCGCCCAGCCGACCCACGCGCTAAATTTGCCGCTACCGTTGCCAGCCGCAATGTGGCTCCGCCAAAGACTGCCCCTCGGCCCCGCACTTCGTCTGCCCAAGCCTCTGGTAACCATCATGACCGGCCCGCAGGGCTTGGCGGTTTTTCCTTGAGCCCTATTCAGACCATCGGTCTGCTTGGTGGTGTTCTGGTTCTGGCGGGTCTGATTGTCCTTGTTACAGGTGATCGGCCCCAGAAGATTGCCTCGGCCATCACCACCACCTTTGAAAACCAGACCAGCGCGATGGGCTTCAAGGTCAAGGCTGTCCATGTGCAAGGCACCTCCGGTATGGCGCAGGCCGACGTGGTCGCCGCGACGGGCCTCTATCAAGATGAACCCATTCTGACACTGGATCTGAAGGCCCTTCAGGCAAAGGTCGAGGCTGTGGGCTGGGTCAAGTCAGCCAAGGTTGTTCGGCTCTTGCCCGACACCCTCGTGATCGCCATCGTTGAGCGCCAGCGTTTGGCCGTCTGGCAAAATCAGGGCCAGACCAAGGTCGTCGATGTCGAGGGCAAGGTCATTGAAGAGGCCAATGCTGCCAACTTTAACACTCTGCCTTTGGTGGTTGGCGTCGGCGCAAACGAAGCCGCCCCGACCATCATGCCTATGGTCCTATCTCGTCCGCGATTGGTGTCGCGACTGGAAGCCTTGGTGCGGGTTGATCAACGCCGCTGGGACCTGCGTCTCAAGGATGGCGGCCTCATCCAACTGCCTGCGGTGGGCGAAGACTCGGCCTTGATCCAACTGGATCAGATCGATCAGAAATCGCGAATTTTGGACTTGGGATTTGAACGCATCGACCTGCGTAATCCCGAAACGCTTGCCGTACGGCCAAAGGCGGGCGCAGCCCCCGGCGGCCTGATTGCAGGCGGTGCGTGATGTGGGGGAGTTCGACAGAATGTCGCGTTTAGACGACCGTCGTGAGGCCCGTGAAGGCCTCAAGGCCTTAGCCGGACGTCAGCCCGTTGTGGCTGCAGTCGATCTTGGTGCGTCCAAGGTCACCTGCTTCATCATGAAGCCGGATGGTGTGCGCCGTGAAGACCGCACGCTCCAGACCGTTGGCGTTAGCCATGTGCAATCGCGCGGTGTCCGCGGCGGTGCGATCATTAATCTCGAAGAGGCCACCCAATCCATCGCTCAAGCCGTTGAGCGGGCCGAGACCGTTGCCGGTGTTAATGTTCAGGGCGTGACCGTCACGACCGCTGGCGGTCAACTGTCCAGCAGCCGGGTTCGCACGCAGGTCTCATTGGGCGCCCGTCCCATTTCGGATCACGATCTGTCTCGCGCCATCACAGCGGCGGTCAATCAGGTCCGCTGTCAGGGCCGTCGGCCTATTCACCTTCTGCCCATCGCTTGGTCCGTTGACGGCCTGCGCGGCATTCGTGATCCGCGCGCCATGACCGGCCGCGCTCTTGGTCTTGAGCTATTAGTCGTAACCATTGCCGATCAAGCCTTCCAGACCCTCAGCCACTGCGTTGAGCGCGCTCACCTCCAATTCCACGGCGTTGTTGCGGCTCCCTTCTCCTCGGCCCTCGCGGCGTTGGAAGAGGATGAGATGGATCTGGGCTGCGTCTGTATCGATATGGGCGGTGGCTCGACCTCGGTCAGCGTCTTTGCCAATGGCTCGCTGGTCCATGTCGACTCCCTAGCCGTCGGCGGCAGCCATGTGACTGCTGATATTGCCCGTGGCCTATCGACCTCCATCGCAGGGGCAGAGCGGATCAAGACCTTGCACGGCTCGGCCATAGCCAGCGCCAATGAAGATCGCGAAATGATCGAGGCACCGCCGCGCGGTGATGATCCAGGCGCAGGCCCAGTCATTGCGCCTCGCTCGCTGCTTAAGGGTATCATTGCGCCGCGCGTTGAAGAGACGCTGGAACTGCTGCGAGAGCGCCTTAAGGCCTCTGGCGCGCCCGTAGAAGCCGGCGCAGGTATTGTTTTGACCGGTGGAGCCAGTCAGCTCGCCGGCGTGCGTGAGGTGGCCGTGCGGGTCTTTGATCGCCCGGTCCGGTTGGGCCGCCCGCGCCGCGTGCCACATCTGGCTGATTCCGCCTCTGGTCCCGCCTTCTGCGCGGCAGCTGGTGTCCTTCACCGTTCAGCCTTTGGGCCGCGTGAAGCGGTCTCAACCCAGGCCCTGACCGGTAGCCGCAACCGCACTCAGCAGCTCGATCCCTCGTCGGGAACCCTCACGAGAATCGCAGCATGGTTAAGCGACAACCTCTAAAGTTCTAAAACTGTTCATGACTGCTACGGCTAGCGATAGTAATCATTGACATGAATTTGCAGCGGGTTGGGCCGAACATGATTCGGGAACCCACTGACAATGCACAAATTTTACACCAAAAGGCTCGACCAACGCCCGACTCAGCTTATTCAGTTAACTGCGCGTTAAGCATTGTGGCCGTTTAGTTAACGCCATCCACAAATGCACCTAGCGGGCGGTTCGCCGAGGTTGGTTCGAAGGGTTTTGGTCGATGGCTATTCAATTGTCTGCTCCGCGTACGACGGAATTGAAGCCCCGCATCGTGGTGTTTGGCATCGGGGGTGCCGGTGGCAACGCCGTGAACAACATGATCGAGGCCGGTCTCGAGGGTGTTGAGTTCGTGGTGGCCAACACTGACGCTCAGCAATTGGCCTTCTCCAAGACTGACCGACGCATCCAACTGGGTGTTCAGGTGACCCAAGGCCTCGGGGCCGGGGCCCATCCTGAGGTTGGCATGTCCGCCGCCGAAGAGTCCGCGCCTGAAATCGGCGAGCATCTCGACGGTGCCCACATGGTTTTCATCACCGCCGGTATGGGCGGTGGTACCGGAACCGGTGCCGCACCGATCATTGCCAAGTGCGCTCGTGAACGCGGTATCCTGACCGTCGGCGTCGTCACCAAGCCTTTCCAGTTCGAAGGCCGTCACCGCATGCGTTTGGCCGATGCCGGGATCGCCGAGCTTCAGCGCTATGTCGACACGCTGATCGTCATTCCGAACCAGAACCTGTTTCGCGTCGCCAATGAGCGCACCACCTTCGCCGAAGCCTTTGGCATGGCCGATCAGGTGCTCCATTCGGGCGTGCGCTCGATCACTGACCTGATGGTCCTTCCCGGCCTGATCAATCTCGACTTTGCCGACGTCCGCACGGTGATGACCGAGATGGGCAAGGCGATGATGGGCACCGGCGAAGCGTCGGGTGAGGATCGCGCTCTGCTCGCGGCGCAAAATGCCATCGCCAATCCTCTGCTCGACGAAGTGTCGCTCAAGGGTGCCAAGGCCGTGCTGGTCAATGTCACCGGCGGTCTGGATATGACGCTGCTCGAAGTTGACGAGGCCGCCAACGCCATCTCGGATCAGGTCGATGCCGACGCCAACATCATCTTCGGTGCCGCTTTCGATCCGTCGCTCGACGGTAAGATCCGCGTTTCTGTGGTTGCTACGGGCA
The DNA here is from genome assembly GCA_041182125.1 of Pseudomonadota bacterium. Lineage (GTDB taxonomy): Bacteria > Pseudomonadota > Alphaproteobacteria > Caulobacterales > Caulobacteraceae > CAISGS01. The sequence continues at coordinate 1,206 of JBEGOG010000140.1, read as the reverse complement.
TGGACGGTGCTTCCATAGCGGCCATCGAGCCCAAGGTGGAGCGCGGCCTATCGCGTGCTGAGCCCTTGCGTATCCCTGAGCCAGCGCCCCGCGCCGTGCAGGCTGAGGCCCCGGTGATGATGCAGACGCCTGCTCAGGCCTTCGAGCAGGATCTGGTCGAACGGGCGGCTGCAGCCTTGACACCCTCGCAGCAAGAGACCTTTGAGACCCCGATCTATAGTGACCAGGCCGAACTGGATATTGAGCCACTCGCGGCTCGCCATCAGACCTATGAATCGGACGCGGTTGGTTATTCGCCAAAGTTTACGGCCCAGACTCCAAGCCCTGCGGTGAACTATGCTCAGCGCGCGCCAGAGGTCGAGCAGAACGAATATTACGAGCAGCCAGATCCACGGGTTACCGATGACCGTCGGGGCCAAAAGGGGGGGTGGTTGAGCCTATTTGGTGGTCGCCCGCGTCAAGACCCCGTGATTGCCACCCGCGCTGCTGACCCTATTCCGCAGTTCCGCAATCAGAACGCCAGTCAGGCTGCAGTCCGTCCGATGGAAGAGGTTGAGCCGCAAGCGGGTGATGATCTGGAGATCCCATCGTTCCTGCGCCGCTTGGCCAACTAGGGTCGAGAGACCGGGGGCCTCATGAGGTTCCCCGGTCGTAATCTGAGGCTAAATTGAGGTCGCGTTGCGGCCTCTTTTTGTTTGAATTTTCAAAGCCCTAGACGCGAAACATTCCGAAACAGGAGTTGTTTTGCCGCGCTGCAACAAACTTTATAAAGCAAGCTGGGGCTTTGGGCGGTCGAATGCTGCTCCCCATTTTGGAAGGTTTCGACGTGACCATAGCGTCATTGCATCAACAGACCCTCGCCAGTCCGGCGATCTTTGCAGGCCTTGGCTTGCATACGGGCCAACATGTGCGCGTGGCGGTTCGCCCTGCAGCGGCATGGTCTGGGATTGTGTTTGTGCGCACCGACGTTACGGACCTCGACAATCGCGTGCCTGTGTCTGGTGAAGCTGTGGTGCAGACCCAGCTTGGGACTGTGATCGGGAATTCCGACAAGGTTACGGTGTCTACCATCGAGCACCTGATGGCTGCCCTGTGCGCTTTGGGTATCGACAATGCAACGGTCGAGCTGGATGGCCCTGAAGTGCCGATCATGGACGGGTCGTCAGAGCCTTTCGTCCAGCTTCTGGATCGGGCAGGGCGTCGTCG
>JBEGOG010000139.1:0-8706 GCA_041182125.1 Pseudomonadota bacterium | reverse complement strand
TTCGACCCGGTTAATAAGATCGGCAATAGCCGCCTCAGGCACCGGACCTTTCGATGCGTCAGACGAGGTGGCACCATTTTTTGGGCTCACAGGCGGTATCGCGGCATCGGGCTCAGTGGACATTTCGATCCTCCTTCAAAAGGCCTCAGCCTAAGGTCTGGCGCTCAATGCCAATATCGAGTGCGTCAATCCCGTAGAAATATAGACCTAGCCTAGAGCCCCCTGTCGGGGAACGCAAAGGGATCACCGGTCCTGTGCTTGCGGCAAATAGCGCGCACCGACCGCATGATCAGTCCGATTTGCTCACCGTTGTGAGATTATCATCCGCATTTCGATCAATGAGCTTGGCATAGGGATCAACGCCGGCAAATTTCGGCACGGTCGGTACCGTCATGACAATCGTCTGAACCCCGGAGTGCAAAGACACAGACCTGAAGGCTAAGATCTTAGATCGATCAAAGTCCTTGGCCTCTGGTTTGACCATAAACAGCCCGACATCCACCGATTCAGACATTGGAACCGCCGTCTCCTTGCCCTGGCCATCCGCATTGAGCTTCTTGGCCTCGACCGTCAGGGTGAGATCATATTGACCGTCTTTGCGCTTCCGAGTCACAGCCTTGGTGGTCTTGATGTCAAAGATGGTGATCTTTTCAAAAAGGTCGGTGATGAGCGCTTGTTTGTCAGCCGGGGCCTGAGCACGCAGCGCCGCCACCAGATCTAGCGATGTCGGATAGGGCGCGGCTTTAAAGGCATATTTCGCCAGAAGGCCGCGAAGGGCACGGTTGATGGCCGCCTCTCCCATCTCATCCTTAAGCCGGTACATGACCAGAGCGCCCTTTCGGTAGTGGATATAGGGCTGGTTTTCCACCCGCACCAAGGGCAGCTCTTCAATGGCCTCTGAACCGCGGCTGCGAAGATAGGTGTCCAGTTCATATTTGAGGAACTTGCGGATCTTCTCCGGGCCATAGAGCTTTTCCATGACCATTAAGGCGGAATATTGCGACAAGGTTTCAGATAGAACCGTTGAGCCCTGTTGATCCGCTCCAATGATCTGATGGGCCCACCATTGGTGCGCCAGTTCGTGAGCGGTCACATAGGTGACGAGATCTATCTTTTCAGGGTCCTTATAGTTGGCAATGAACCCTAGGCCCTCAGAATAGGGAATGGTGTTGGCGAAGGACTGCGCAAACTGCGCATAGTCCGGAAATTCTAGAATGCGCGCCTGTCTGAACTGATAGGGACCAAACTGGGCTTGATAATAGTCCAGCGACAGCTTCATGGCCCGCATCATCCGGTCAATGTTCCACGGATGTTGGGCATCATAATAGATCGACAGATCCACGCCGCGATAGGCCTCGGACCTGACCTGATATCGGGCCGATTGGATCGAGAAAAATTGCAGGATGGGGGCTTCGGTCTTGAACCGAACCGTGCGTCGTCCCTGAGATAGCTTTTCTGAAACCCGATAGCCCGGCGCAATTGGGGTTTGGTCGGCATCGGTCGTGACCGTGATGTCGGCTTGGACCCAATCGGAATCATGGCGCAGATAGTGATAGGCCCGTGAGGTCGCATCGCCGAGCTTAGCCATCCGCAACTCAGGGGGCAGACCATATTTCCGGCGTTTGCTGCGGTCGGTTAGGAGGGGCGCGCGGCTTACCCCGAACCCCGGCGCTATTTCCTGATCGTTAATGAAGGTACCATTGTCGACAAGGCTGGTGTCAGCACCGCTATTTTTAAACCCCTTTTGTTCAAGGGTCGTGGTGAAGGACAGGCTACGTCTTTCACCCGGTTGGAGCGGGGTGTCGAAGCTGAAAATCCGATAGTTATATTGGTCATAGGTCTTTTTAGGCCGCGCGCCCTCGATCGCGAGGGCATCGACCTTGAGGTCGCGATTGAACTGCACATGCATTTCCCGCAAAGGCGCATCTGTGCGGTTCTCAAACCGGTAGACGCCGTTCGTCACCAACCGGTGCTGATGGGGGCGGATATCCACATCAAGGGTCACATCGATGATTCGGGGCTGAGGGACCTTCTCAAACGGTAAGAGGTCTTTCTCATAGCGCGCCCGCCACTTTTCATCATCCAGATGGGTGCGGTAACTGTTCCAAATATTTGTGTTGATGAAGATGTAGCTACCGGTGGCGATAAAGACGGTCAAAGCCGCAACCAGAATAGTTCCCGGGGTCCCTTTTAGGCGCGCCCCAAGACGGTTCAGCCTTGGCATGAGCCGTGTCTCTACCCCGCGTCTCCATAGGGCGTAGGACAGCACGCAAAGAACAAGGGCAAAGGCGGTCCAGTAGAGGCGAAGCCAGGCATTAGCGACCCAAAATTGCCCCTGACCATTCATGTCAGACAAGGGCACAAAGGGGGCGGCCCCATAGCGGTAGAGCAGATGTTCCCAGCCCAAACTGGCCATGACCTGTCTGGAGATCAAATAGATGACCATCAAGCCCCAACCGACATATTTCTGGGGGGAAATGGTCTGTAGGAAGACCGCGAGGATTGCGATCAGAAGGAAGCTCACTGCGTCCGGAAAAACCAGCCACAGCAGATATTTCCCGATCTCAAAATTGAAATAGCCCCGGATCATCTGCACGGCGATGGCGGTGATCACACCCACCAGCAGGGTCGATAAAAGCACCAAGGTTATGGCGAGGGTCTTGGGCACAAAGAAGGCCCAATCTGGGATCGGGGTCGCGTCAATAATCTCATGGGTTCGGCGATCTCGCTCGCGCCACACCAGTTCGCCCGCGTAATAGATCGATACAATGATCGGAATAATGCCAAACGCCCCTTCAAGCGTCGAGATCATAACCCGCGTGACCGGATAGATGGTCCCGCCATAGAGGTCATTGGCAAACCAAAGCGCGCCACCGGCATTAACGACGCCCAGCGCCAGGAGAACGACATAGGCTGGGCTGCGAAAAACCTGCTGCAGTTCCAAACGGGTACGAACCATCAGGACTGTCCAGCCCCATTTCGCATCAAATGTTGGTGACGCAAGAGGACCACTGCGCAGCGGGGGTGCGGGATCGGTCTCACCGTCTACCGGCGCCCCTTTGGGCCGACGCGCGGCCGGGGCTTCAAATCGAAAAAGACTATAGGCTAGGGCTAAAAATCCGACCGATAGCGCGAGGCTAAAGAGCCGGTTCCACATCAAGATTCCGCTCATAGCGGGGGTCAAGAGATTGCGATCTGCCGCAGTCCAATATTTGGTCGCCAGCCCATAGGCCGCCAATCCAAAGGGCTCAAACAGAGCGACACCCTGCTCAAACTGGGGTTTGTCGAGTAGGATCGAGGTCGTCAAATAGATGACGAAGAAGGCGACAACACCGACATAGGTCGCCATCATCGACCGCGTGATCGTCGCAACAGAAAAGAATACGGCGCTGGTTAAAAGAAGGGCCGGCAGGGCCAGTGCACCATAGGCAAACCCATAGTCCTGCCAATGGTTGGGGCCCAAGGTTTCCGCATCGACCCAAGGCATCAATGAGCCAAGGAAGAAAGCGAGGGGCACACTGAGATAGGCCACTGCGGCCGCGGCAAAGCCTCCACTGAACCGGCCGAGCAAATAGTCAGATTTAGTGACACTCGTAGACCGGATTATAGGGCCAAATCCGGTCTCGTCATCGCGAACAACCACATTGGCAACAAAGGCTGCCGTCACGAACATATAGAACAGAGATAGGATCAGATGGGTCTGGGCGATCGCGAACGGAGAATTGCGATGCACATTTCCCCCAGAGCCAATTTGAATCTGGTCGATCGTGACCGAGCCAAAGGTCAAGATGAAGAACAGGATCGCCACCACCCAGAACAGGGGCTGGCGGAGCTGGTATCGAAATTCAAAGGCTACGATCTTGCCAAACATGATCCGGACTCCGACGTCACGCTGCGCGGCGAGAAGAGGAGAGCACGGAGAAATAGACATCTTCCAGCCCACCAGGAACGGGCTCGAATCCATCACTCGGCTGGTGATCTGCCAGAACATGGACCACGGTGTTCCCGGCGAAGAGGCGCGTTGAGATCACCTCATGGTCCTTGCGGAGCGCCTCAAGGTTCTGGCGACTGACCGTTTTTTTCCAAACCCGTCCGTTTAGTTGCTCAATCAGGTCCAGCGGTGCCCCTTGGCTTAGAATTCGGCCCTCTGCGAGAATGGCCATTGAGGGACATAGGTCCGCCACGTCCTCAACAATATGGGTCGACAAGATCACCACGACATTCTCGCCGATTTCGGCAAGCAGGTTAAGGAAGCGATTGCGCTCCTCTGGGTCAAGGCCAGCGGTAGGCTCATCGACAATAATGAGGCGCGGATCGCCGATGAGGGCCTGAGCAATGCCGAAACGCTGTCTCATTCCACCGGAGAATCCCGCCAAAGCCTTATGTCGCACTGGCCATAGATTGACTTGGTTAAGCAAGGCCTCGACGGTGGACTTGCGGTCTGCCGGGCGGGACACCCCCTTGAGGACCGCCATGTGGTCGAGCATGTCGTAGGCTGAGACGCGCGGATAGACGCCAAAATCCTGCGGCAAATACCCTAAGAGACGGCGCAGGGCCTCTGGCGTTTCCAATATATCGATATCGCCAAATCGCAATTGACCTGAGGTCGGAGTCTGAAGGGTCGCGATCGCGCGCATTAAGGTGGACTTGCCTGCGCCGTTTGGACCGAGCAAACCGAACATTCCGTTTGGAACCACAAGATCAATACCCCGCAATGCGTGCGCGCCATTGGGATAGACGTGGTTCAAATTTTCAATGATCAACATGTGACGGTTCCTATCGGCTTGTCAGTCTGAGTTCACTGTGAGGGGCGCATACCAACCATAGGTTATTTCGGTGCATGGTCTGCAGCGACCGATCAAGTTAAACAAACTTAATATCCATTCGATGAGCCTTTACCCCGGCGCTCAAGTCCGTAATCTATCGAGATGTCCAGTTTTGCGATCAAACCGCCCGCTCGTCCGTCAATTCCCGTCGATGGAACGTCAGCCCTATTTCCAGTTCGCCGCATCCTGTGCGTTGGACGCAACTATGCCGCCCATGCTCGTGAAATGGGAGGAGATGATCGCGACCCACCGTTTTTCTTTTCAAAACCATCGGACGCCATCGTCATTTGCCCTCATGGCCAGTGTCCCAATGTGCCCTACCCTTCCGCGACATCAGATCTGCACCACGAAATCGAACTGGTCGTGGCCCTGTCGAGTGGAGGAAGCAATCTAACCCCCGAACAGGGATTGGCCGCGATTTATGGATATGCTGTGGGCGTAGATCTTACTCGGCGGGACCTTCAAAATGGTTTCAAAGCCAAAGGACAGCCGTGGGACGCAGCCAAGGGCTTTGATTTCTCAGCGCCGATCAGCCCGATCCGCCGAAAGGCCAACTGCCCTCCGCTTCAAGATCAGGCTGGCCGCGCGCAAGGTCGGATTTGGCTCGAGGACATGATCTGGACCATTGGTGAAACCATTGCTCAAGCCTCGCAATTGTGGACCCTTGAGCCCGGGGACCTGATTTTTACCGGTACGCCAGAAGGTGTGGGCAAAATCGACCGGACGCAGGTGGTGCATGGCGGGATTGATGGATTTGGTGAAGTATTGTTTAGGCTATCATAAATATAGTGCGATCAACTTCACAGTAGTTAATATTATAATAAATCCCCTGTAAATTATTTTCACCCCTCTGTTTGCTTTACTTGGGCCATCTGCGCTCAAGTTTCTTAAACGGGGGCGGGTATTGGCCAAGAGAGTCCTTAGGTTTGGACACCTTTTCGGTAGTGGAGGACTTTGGTCCCTCACGGCCCATGTTCTGGTTTTGTCGGCGATACCCCTAAGTCTCGCTTTTGGCAGCTATCTTCAGTTTCAGAAATACAACCAAGGTCGCGATAGCCTCCAAGCCATTGCTGACAAGGCTGCCGTAGCAGGGGCATGGGCCTATTTTACAAACCGTAACAACACTGAATTGGACCGAAAACTTGCTGGTGAGAGTGAGGTCGAAAGGGTTTTGGTGCGCTGGAAGTCCTCCCAAACGGCACTGACAAATGTCACATGGGAGGTGAACGCAGACGCGGCCGCCAAAAGGTTCGGCTTAGATGTAAGGGCTGAGAGCGCAACCGTTTTAGGCACCATCCCGCTGGTCGGCAAAATACCGATCAATGTTTCAACCTCGATTGATCCGACCCGTCGCGCCTTGGAGGTCGCTCTCGTCCTCGACAGTTCTGCATCTTTGCAAGAGCGTGACCAATTTACGGCGTTGAGGCGCATGGCCAAGGATTATGTGAACGATCTGATTGATGTTGCCGGAACTGGAGTAAAAATTTCCGTGGTGCCTTGGGCATCGTTAGTGAACATAAACTCTGAAGCACCCGGCTCGAATGATGACAGACCGGTTCATGACATCGACTACCTGATACAAGGCTCGGGGCGATATCCGGCCAAACCCGTCGCTGACCGGCTCTCAGTGCTTGCGGAACCGCTTGCACCCCTCTTCGCCATAGCGCCCGGTCGATTGGCGGAATTGTCACGTCCCACGCAATGGCGCGGTTGCGTTCGCTCGGCAGCGGATGAGGTCAGCGTCAATTCAGATAATATCGTCGTCAAGTCCATGGACGACCAGCCGCCGCAATCTGGACTATGGCCTGTGGCGCTGCTTAATAGCAGTATCCGAGCGCCCCTCACCGGCCGGTGCGTTGCCTATGAGTGGGTGGAAGAGGGTCCCGATGTCGATAATCCCCTGATAGGGCGACCGACCCAAGCGCGTTATCGCCCTTTCGTGGGAGAAAAATCTAATCCCTCGAAGCTGATCCTTAAGACCAACCTTGTGCAACACTGTATCAAATGGAGCTATTCGGAGTCGATCCGGCAATGTTTGAGTGCGGGCACCAACAGCGGCCTCACAGACCATCAAAATGGTACGCTTAATGCCTTTCAACCGATCGATCAGGACTGCTCGACAGACCTGGTATCGGCGTCACCGATAAAGACCGGGACGGACCAAGCCTGTCTTTCGGATCCCAATGAGGTGGACTATCTCATCGGTGGCGGTGCCATTTGTCCGTGGCAGCCAAACGCTTTCCAAACCCAGCGCTCTGGTGTCTGGGGCGCTTCATTTCCTGCGATTTCTGGCCCGAACATCAACTGCCCAGCCGCCATTTTGCCCCTATCAAGCAATCGGGGACAAATTCTCGATAAGTTGAATGAACTTTATATGGTGCCAGGGGGTAGCCAATCCGACGTCGGCCTTCTGTGGGCTCTTCGCACCCTATCACCGCGGTCGTTTTGGGCGAAATTTTGGGGCCTAGACCAGCAACAAGGTGCGAGCGCGTTTGGCCAATCGGCGCGGAAGGTTGTGGTCCTGATTACCGATGGTCGAAATGATCCACCCTTGGATTTTGAAGGCTACTATGGCTGCAACCGAGAGCGTCGCAAGGGGGCGGATAGGTGTTGGCGTTCCCCCAACCTTGCAAATCTCAACATAGAGAGCCTCAATGCGCTGACCGTGTCGGCATGTCAGGTGATGCGAGAGACATATGGCATTAGTCTTTACGTCATTTTGACTGACGCCAAAAATGACGAGGCCTTCACCCTAGCGAAGAACTGCACCGGTGACGTCGATAAGGTGTTGGGTACAGATGGCATGAGTGCTGAAGCGCTCCTGAAATCGAGTTTTAAAGATTTCTTTCTCGTAAAAAAGATGTAGCGTTTAACCTAGGGTTTATAAAATATATTTCGCGATCCTCATGGGTGCGGGAAGGTGTGCGATGTCTCATGCCGCGGTCGATCTGCTCAAGTCCTTTATAGCCCGAGCGAAACATGGAAACGTCGCCATCATCGTCTCCATTGCGCTTATCCCGCTCATTTTTGGACTGGGGGCGGCCGTTGACTATCGCCGCCTTGTCACAACTAAGGCCTTTGTACAGGACGCTGCGGACGCAGCGGTTTTGGCCTCGGCAAAGGCCTATTTCGCCGATAGTTTAGCGGTTCAGTCGACACGGATGAGCGCTGCGGACGACGCGGCTCGGTCCAGTTTGGATCTTTCGCTCCAAGGACGAGATCTGTTGGTCCAAGATCTATCTTGGTCACAACGGATCGATGGTAATTCAGGCACAATTGTCCTGACAATTACCGGGGCGTCACCGAACGTTTTCAGCGCCCTTTTCAATATTTCCGAGCTGCGCTTTAAGGCTCAGGCCGAAGCGACCTCTGCCGGTAAGCAGGTGGAAATTGCGCTCATATTGGACAATACGTCATCCATGTTTACCAACAACCGGTTCTCGCTCATGCGGCAAGCGGCCAAAGACTATGTGAACCAAGTTTATGACTTGGGTGGGGACCGGGTGAAGATCGGCGTTGTGCCTTGGACCACGGTCGTGAACATTAATTCAGAAGCGATTGCCGCAGCAGATCCCGCCGCTGTCGGAACGAGCAATCCGCCTATCTACGGCTCTCGACGCGACCCTGTGCCCTCAGCGAGCGATCGTTTGGCGGTCTTGGCGGAACCGCGCAATGCCTCACTGGCACTATCCGCGGCGAGACTTTCCGAATTAGCCCTTCCGACCCGGTGGCGCGGTTGTGTCCGTTCTGCGGATAATGAAGTCCGTGTCTCCGCCAGCGGCCAGGTGACAAAAGAGATTAGTGATGCGGCTCCTCAAACCCGATTTCCCGTCGCCCTTCTTGAGTCCTCGGCAAGCCTAACAAACCTTTCCTATTGTAC
>JBEGOG010000138.1:0-5128 GCA_041182125.1 Pseudomonadota bacterium | reverse complement strand
CGCGGCGATGATGCAGCAGTTCTGTCGGTGGGAGCGGCACAGCAGGTCCTAACCTGCGACCATTTCCGAGCCTTTACGCTGGACCCCTATATTCTGGCGCAGATCACGGCCAACCACGCCTTGGGTGACATCTGGGCCATGGGCGCAGAGCCGCAAGCCGCCCTGGCCAGCCTGATCCTGCCAGCCATGTCTGAGGCTAAGCAGGCTGAGACCGTGCGCGAGATCATGGCGGGCTTTCAGTCTGCCCTTTCGTCAGCCGGGGCAGATATGGTCGGCGGCCATACCAGCCTTGGCGCGGAACTGACGGTGGGCCTCACCCTGACTGGCCTTATGAACGGACGCGCCGCCATCGGCCTTAGCGGTGCCAAGGCGGGCGACCGCCTGATCCTGACCAAGCCCGTCGGCGTGGGCACCATCATGGCCGCTGAGATGCGGGGCCTCGCCAAGGGCGGATGGGTCGCGGCGGCCCTTCGCCAGATGCTTCAGTCTAGCGGTCCAGCGAGCCAGATCCTGCGCGGCAGGGCTCACGCCATGACTGACGTCACCGGCTTTGGCCTTGCGGGCCATCTGCACACGATGCTGGAACAGTCGGACCTGTCCGCCACCTTGAGCCTTAACGCCGTGCCCTGGTGCGAGGGCGCGACCCAACTGGCCAAGGACGGGGTCCATAGCTCGATCTATCCACAGACCTCGGCCCTTGCCAACCGAATGTCAGGCGATGAGGCTGTGCGCGCGGACCCACGCTTTGCCCTGCTGTTCGATCCCCAGACCGCTGGCGGGATGCTCGCCGCAGTGCCCGCCGATCAGGTTGAGGGGGTGATGTCGCAACTATCTGCGCTGGGCCAACCGGCTTGGATCATCGGAAGCCTCGGCGCGCCGACGAAGGGCCTTCGCCTAACCGTTACGGCTTAAGGACAAGGGCCGCGATCTGGTCGGCGGCGGCCTCTTGGCCCTCCTCGTCCAGATTGGGCGGGGTGATGGTGCCCAGAGTGGGCCGCACATCTTGGCGGCTAGACCGGCCATAGGCGGGGTCGTAGTGAAGTTCCATCAGGGCTTCGGCGAGGCTTTCAAAGGCCTGATCCGCAACCATCTGCTTCCAGTCGGCGAGCCGCTGGCGACCATAGAGCGGCGGCAAGCGGTCAATGGCTTCATAGAGGGCGGTCTCATCCTCTGAAATGTCGCGATAGGCCCGCACCAGATAATGCACCCGGTCGGCGGCGGACGCCTCGATGACGATGCGCGGGGCGGTCTGCATGGCCTTCCACAGGATCGGCGGCACCATGCGATCACCGATCTTGCTGGATTCCGCTTCGATTAGCACCGGGCGGCTGGGGTCGAGCGTGGCCATGGCCTGAAGCAGGCGGCCTTCAAACATCTTTTGGCTAGGTTGCCCGTCGCGCGACATGGCCCCAAACACTGACCCGCGATGGGCGGCGAGCCCTTCAAGATCCAGCACCTGCACCCCGCGAGAGGCCATCCGCCCTAGGATTTCGGTCTTGGCCGAACCCGTATTGCCATCGAGCAAGATGACGTTCAGCGAAGGCTCGGCATCATAGAGGCTCTCGCTAACAAAGCGCCGCCATGTCTTATAGCCCCCAGTGACCAGCACGGCCCGCCAGCCGACCTGACGCAGGATCGTGGCCATGGCGTTGGATCGTTGGCCGCCGCGCCAACAATAGACCAGCGGCTGATAGCCACCCGGACGATCCGCCAGCGTGGTTTCGAGATGATGGGCAATGTTGCGGGCGACATAGGCCGCACCGATACGGCGGGCGAGGAAGCGGGATTTTTGGACATAGAGCGTGCCGATCTCGATCCGCTCGGCATTGCTCAGGACCGGCAGATTGATCGCGCCCGGCATATGGTCTTCGGCAAACTCACCCGGACTGCGCACATCGATGATGTCGTCATAGGCCGTCAGGGCGGCAAGGTCGATCTGGTCCAGCGTGTCAGCCATGCCCTTTCCTACCCTCGTGCAGCAGGATTGGACAGCCCGTTGTCATGTCCGGGAAAAGGGCCTCACCCATCTGATCCAAGCCAGACGGATGAGGCAGTCATGGGACGACGAAGACCCTAGGAAACCTTGACGATTGGCGGCAGGCGGTAGCGACCATCGCGCAGCTCTTCGCGCGGCAGATAGGCGCGCAAGGACAGGCTGTAGGGACCTGATGTAGGCGCGGGCAGCCAGTTGGCCGAGCGCTCGCCGCCAGGGTCCGTGCGCGAGATCCAGATGTCGAGGCTGCCATCGGCATTGCGCTTGATGCCGGGGGTACGGTCGCCGATGGAGTAGCGACCAATCGGGTTCTTGGTCAGGAACTTCTGCTTTTGACCATCGATCTCGTACATGGTCAGCGACCAGAAGGCATCGACCGGCGGGTCCTTGGGCAGGCTAAGCCGATAGACGCTGTCGCCCGTGAACTCTCCCGTGCCATCGGGGCTGGCCGGGTTCATATACATGGCCTCTTGCGGGATCAGAGCCGCAAGACCGACCAGAGCAACGATGGCGCGATAGGCATATTCCTGTCCGAAAAGACCCAGATTGGCTTTCGGATAGGACCAGCCCTGTACATAGGATGCCGTGCCCGCATAGGACTTAACCAAGGCCCTCGCCTGCGCCACGCCCTCTTCGACCTCAGCCCACTGTTCTGGAGAAAGAGACTTCTGGCCCTCTGTGCCAAGGCTCTTGGTCCAGCCGAGGAAGGGGCGATCCGCCGCGCGGGGCGGGTTCGAGGCCATTAGTTCGGCCACGTCGGCGAAATAGTCCGGGGCCTTGGCGTTACGGTCCGCATAGACCCGTGACGACGAGACCTTGGGCCCGGTCAGGATGATCTTGTCTTGGACCGCGTGGGCCGCCGCCATGTCCGGTTCGCCGTCAACCAGCACCCGGATAATCATCCAGCCCTGAGGGGTGGTCATCTGGACGATATCCTTGCCAGAGGCCACCTGCCCCGGCCCGGCGATGGTGAAGGTGCCGCCGTTCTCGCCAATCGTGCGCTGGCTTAGGACAGCATCGGTGTCGGAATAGATGTTGAGGATATGGACGGACGCGTAACGCTTGCCGACCGCAGGCAGGGTCAGGGTCAAGGGCCCCTTGGTCAGGTCCAGCCAAGCGCTGGAATAGAGCGTGTCATTGTTAGGGGCTGTAATGGCCCGGTCCTGCCAACTGTTCAGGGTCCGGCGATGGACCAGCCGGTTGACCTGCCCCGCCGTGCGCGTGCGAGCATTGGCCATCTCGATCAACGGCAGGGAAAAGAGCCAGGCATTCATGGCGGCGGTCTTCAGATCGCCGTCCGCAGCCAAGGCAGGCAGGGCTGGAACAAGGCCAAGCGCCACCATGGACGCCAAAAGATCACGCCGCTTCATTCTATCCGCCTCACATTTGGGTCTTAGGAAATGGCCCCCTCAGCGATCAGGCAAGGGGATCAGGTGCGATGCACCCCGCCAAGGTCCATCGACCAAGGCGGGGATCGCGCAGGGCTTACGCCCCTTAGACTAGTAGGTCATCCGAACCGTTGCACCGATGGTGCGCGGGTCACCAAGGGTCGAGAACACCGCCCCGTTGTTACCATTGGCCACCTTGGTCGCCACATAGTCCTTATCGAGCAGGTTCTTGGACCAGATATAGGCCGACCAGCCCTTGGGCGAACGCAGGCCTAGGCGGGCATTGATGATCTCGCGGCCGGGCATCTCGGTGTAACGCGAATTGCCGGTGCTGCCGACCTTCGAGCGATAGGAGGCGTCCAGACCGAGGAACAGTTCCGCCGGGCTCGCGCCAACCGTGGTGGGATGGGTATATTCCCCGCCCAAAGACGCGGCCCACTTTGGAACGCCCGCCACCTGACCACCGCTCAGGTTACAGAACGGCTTGGTGATGTTTTCCAGACCGCAAGGCGAGCCGGGGAAGTCGGTATAGATCGCGTCTGTATAGGCCGCAGAGCCATAGATCGACAGTTGCTCGACCGGACGGGCTGCGAGGTCCACCTCCACACCGCGCGAGCGGACTTCTGGAACGTTGGAGATGAAGGTCCTAAGCAAAACAGGGTCGGTGACATTGGCCTGATAGTCGGTCGCCGTCTCTTGGAACACCGCGACATTCAAGGTCACGCGACCATCTTGAAGACGCGACTTAAAGCCCGCCTCAATCGCGTCCATCTGCTCAGGCTTGACCACCTTGGGGACAATGGTCGGAAGCTGCCCAAGATTGAGGCCACCCGTCTTGAAGCCGCGCGCCGCGTTGGCATAGACCAGCAGGTCGCTTGTGGCCTGATAGGACAGGCCGATCTGGCCCGACATATTGTTGTTCTTGGAGCTGGCCGAATAGGCCATGTTCGATGCAAAACCCGCCCTCACCGCGATCATGGTTGGGAGCAGGAACGCTGGGAACGGAGGCGCGGTCAGGGCTGCGCCACCGGTGACATAGCCGCGATAGTCGCCTTCCTTCTTATCGTTGTTGGACCGCAGACCCAAGGTGACGTCCCACTTGGGGGCAACATGCCAGGTCGCCTGGCCAAAGGCGGCATAGCTGGTCGTGCGGATGTTCGCATAGCCGTCGTTCTGAACGCCGGTCAGGATGGCGGCAGGCAGGAGTGGGCTGACATAGAGATACATGGCGTTCGCGCCATATTCCGTCGTGGTGTGGTTCTTCAGGCTTTCGCGGAAATAGTAGAGACCCGCGACATAGTCGAGCTTGGTGCCGCCAGACGAGGCGATGCGAAGCTCTTGGCTATATTGGTTCTGATCGTCAACGACCTGCGACTTGCGGAAGGCGTCGAGCGGAGTGGAGTCCAAATCGTTCGCCGGATCCCATTTCCAATAGCGCCAAGCGGTGACTGAGGTGATGGTCGCCTTGGCCAACTTCCATTCGGCGATAGACGAAACGCCACCGGACTCTTGGCGAGCGTGGATTTCGGCGTTGGTGTTGGACTTGCGGGCAAAGGGGTCAACGACGGGCGTATAGCCTAACGTTTTGGCAACGGTGACGAAGTTCGCACCGTTGGAGGGCGTTACAATGTCCGACAGCAGCAGCGTACAGCAGTTGGTGTTCTGCTTGGCATAGTCGCCGACCAGACGGACATTGAAGGCGTCATTGGGCTGGAACAGCAGTTGGCCACGGATCATGGCATTGCGG
>JBEGOG010000137.1:0-5133 GCA_041182125.1 Pseudomonadota bacterium | reverse complement strand
TTTGATGTCTAGCTTCGTTGCCTCCAGCCGCGTCGGCGGCGGGGCCCAATCCCTCGCCCTTGCGGTCTTGGGCATTGACGCTGTGCTGGCCCCCACGGTCCTGTTTGGTCGTCATCCGGGCCTCGGTGCACCGGGCGGCGGCGCGGTCAGTCCGGACCTTTTCCAGGGGGTGCTCGACGGTATCGAGGCTAAAGGCGACTTTGCCGCCTTTGATCTGGTCCTGACCGGCTATTTCTCCCATCCCGATCAGATCGAAGCGGCGTCACGCGCTATCGACGTCATCCGGGCCGTGCGGGCCGATGCTGGGCTTAGCCCGCCCTTGATCCTGGTCGATCCTGTGATGGGTGACACGGGCAAGGGTCTCTATGTCAAACCCGAGGTCGCCGAAGCCTTGGCGCAGCACCTTGTCCCGCGCGCCGATATCCTCGCGCCCAATGCCTGGGAGCTTGGCCATCTGTCAGGCCTACCGGTGACTGATCCCGCCAGCGCTCTCAGCGCCGCCCGCACGATGGGCCGCACAGTGATGGTCTCCTCTGTGCCCTGCGACGATGGCTTGGGCGTGGTCTTGGCCCTTAAGGGTGAAGCTTGGCTGGTTTCCCATACGCTCTTGCCCTCAGCGCCAAACGGAGTAGGCGATCTGTTGGCGGCCCTGATGGCGCAGGCCTGCCTTGCTGGGATTGCTCCCCACCATGCTCTCAGCCAAGCGGTCGGCGGGGTCTATGAGGCCATTGAAGCGTGCAAAACGGGCAGCCACGGGGATTTACCGATTGTGGCGATGGGCAAGCGCTTGACCCAAGGCTCTGATCAGGTGTCCCTGATTTTGCTCGATTGACCCTGCTCGAATAGGCCAAGGCCCATCCATGTCCGATATGCCGCAAATTCACGGATTTTGCCCTGACCGGTTTGCCGCTGTAGGCGAGGTCTTCGCTCATAATTTTGCCAGCGGACAGGAGGGCGGCGCGCGCTTTGCCTTGGCCGATCGCGGCGAGATCATCATCGACCTCTATGCCGGTCATGCGGACCGGGCCCGGACCCGGCCGTTTGATGAGCAAACCCTGACGCCGGTCTTTTCGACCACCAAGCTCTTGGCCAGCCTGATGATCGCCCGTCTCGTCGATCAAGGGCTTTTGGCCTATGACCAGACCGTCGCCTCGATCTGGCCCGCCTTCGCGGCTGAGGGGAAGGGCACGATCACCATCGCTCAGGTCCTGTCCCATCAGGCGGGCCTTTGCGGCATAGCCGAGGCTTTTGATCCGGCCCTTTGGTTTGACTGGGACGTCATCTGCGGCAAGCTCGCAAGCATGGCTCCGATCTGGCCGCCCGGAACCGCCAGCGGCTATCATCCGATCACGGTGGGCTACCTGGTCGGTGAGATCTTTCGGCGGGTCGATGGACGCACCCTTGGCACGGCACTGCGCGAAGACCTTGCAGAGCCTCATGATCTGGACCTTTGGATCGGTCTGCCCACCAGCGAGCATGGGCGCTGCGCCGATATGCAAAGACCCACCGGTATGCCGGATTTGGGCGAGATGACCGAGCCGCGCCGCCTCGCCTTTGGCACGCGCTGGGCCGCGCCCTTGGGCCGAGAATCAGCGCAGTGGCGCACCTTCGAGATCCCTTCGGGCAATGGCCATGCGACCGCCCCGGCGCTGGCTCGGGTCATGGCCCTGCTGGCCGATGATGGGCAGTTGGATGGACAGGCGCTTCTATCGCCCGGAACAGCGGCAGAGGTGATGCAGGAACGCATCTGCGGACCCGATCTGGTCCTGCCCCGGAAGGTCAGTTGGGCAGCGGGGCCCATGCGCAACACCATCGAGCCAGTCTTTGGCCCATCACCGACCATTGTCGGACACTATGGCTGGGGGGGCTCCTGCGCCTTTGCCGATCCAGCGACCGGACTGTCAGGATCCTATGTCATGACCCGCCAATCGGTGCATCTGGTCGGAGACCCACGCGCTACCGCCCTCATCGAAGCGGTCTATCAGAGCCTCTAGGCCATCGCGGCTAATGGTTGTCAGCAACCGATTTCAAGCTTTCCAGAGCCCCGGAAAGCTCTTGCTCCATCAGATCGATCATGGACAGGGCTGTACGATGGCGATGTCGCTCGGCCTCGTCCTCAGGCGGGACGGCAAGCAGCTCCCCATAGTCAATGGCTCGAATCAGCGCCAAGACCGACGATATTTGCGCCATAACCTTGGTGCCGACCGCGAGCGGGATGCCCGAAGGTGCCCGATTTGGACGATCTATGAGCGGCTGAGCCAACAGGAGGGGCGTGGGATCCTCTGATCGGGGGTCCGCTTGGGAAACCAGAGATATGATATTGGGCTCGGGCAGGCTCATGAAACACACTCTTATGCTGAGATCGAAAAGAGACCTTGGCGATTATGCGGCTTGGGTCTGGTGAGGGAGATGCAGCAGGGGACGGCTCAGACCGAGGCCCTGCCGGAACATCTGTAGGGCTGTGGGTGAGACATTGATGGCGATCGCACCGATCTCCTCGCCGTCGACCTTGCGCGGCAAGCCCAGAGGCTCGCAATCCCAGCCTGCTGCCAAGACCTGCGACAGCCAGGCCATGTGGGCCACGGAAGTATATTGGCGCACGCCATAGAGCAGGCCGAACTCCATCAAGGCCGTCGCCAACCGGCGGCGAATGGTGCGGGCATCCTTGACCCCAGGGGCGGTGCAGAGCCGACTGATTTCCCACACATCATGCGAAACCGGCACCGGGCCGTCGCAGAGATGACTAAACATCTGTCCGAGAAGATGCGCGCCGGTTGAAGGCAATAGTCTGACGGACCCCAAATGGGTCTGTGTCGATGGATCCAGCGCGATCAGATAGACCGCCTCGTCCGTATCAAACGGATCAATTTCGAACTGATCATCGACCACCGGGACAGACCATTTGAGCCCATCGACAAAGATGGCCTTCCGGTGACGGTGCATCATCGCGATGACATCGCCAAACTGATGACGGTTTTCTGATGTGACAATCCAGACCAAGGCCAAGTCTCCCCAAGGTTGATCCATGGGGAGATTATCGGATCACAGCCTAGCGCGGGGAACTCCCCCGATCGGGGGATAGGGACTAGCGCTGATTACGATCAATGATGTCGGCGAAGGCCAACTGACTGGAATAGAGCGCTTGAACGACCAGTTGCGTGCGCGACGCCACGCCATAGCGGCGCTTGGCCTCTTCGACATGCTGGTGAACAGTCTGATGGCTAATACCCAAGATCTGAGCAATGTCCCAATCACTCTTACCGCGCGCCACCAAAACCAAACAGTCAAACTGGCGCTGGCTAAGATCTGGCGTGCGCGGCGCGGTGGCCAGACCGCCACCGTGGTTCAGGCGCGCAATTCGACGTGCCGCCTCAAAGGCAAAACTCGACATATATTGAGCCGCCGGAAGGCAATCTTCGGGCAAGGCCTGGCCAGCGCGCACACCCATGGAACAGGACCCGACCGCCTCGCCCGGTATATGGATCGGTACGGTGAAACTGTCGCCAAAGCCATGATCTCCCCACGCGGTCATGATTTCAGTCTGGCGCCGGTTCAAGGTGATGATCTCGTCCAACTTGGACCAGGTAAAGGCCACCGCCGAGCGTTCACAGGCCGCATGGATTGGGTCGTCAGAGAAATATCGGCGCTTACGGATCACATCGATCCAAGAGTCGGGATAGTTGCTTAGCCGGACGACGTTCGCTTGGGGGTCCACCCCCGGCACGTGATGGATGAAGGCAAACTGTTTGAAGCCCAAGGCCCCCAACCCGTCGGCGAGGAGATCTTGGAGTTCGCCCATCTGCGACAGGCGCTTAGCCTCCGAAATAAAGGCCTGAACGTCTTGAAACTGTCCCATTGGTTCCCCCCGTCTGTGATGAGGGTACCCCGATGACGGAACATCGCAAGCTATGGATCAGTTAAATCTCTAAATCACGGCCTAGTCGTGTCCCTTAGGAAACCCGTCGAACGTCTTCCATCTCGTCCTCTCGCGCCAGTTCTTGGGCGATATTGACCACCACCCGCCGCCGACCGGTTGACCGGATGGAGGAGTAGGCGCGGATCAATTCCAAAGCGCCGGTCTCTTTGAGCTGGACCGCCTCTGCGGCAACCTGATCGGACACATCGCCCTCAACATCGAGATCTCCCACCAGATCCTGCACCCGACACTTCAGTGTCCGGGCGATCTCAACCAGGCGCGAAAAGCTCACGCGGTTCGCACCGCGCTCATATTTCTGGACCTGTTGAAAGGTCAGGCCGATCTTTGTGGCGAGGTCATCTTGGGAAAGACCAAGGGATTTACGGCGGATGCGAATGCGCGCACCCAAGGCGATGTCCAACGGATTAGAAACATGATCAACGGTCATGACAGCCTCTTCCAACTCACCTCAATCAATGCGAGTACGTTATCGTACCGCAGAAGTCGAAAACCAATCGAAACCGTCAATTAGGTTACTAACGAACGAAAGTAAATTTTCGAATTGTTGAATTTTTTTAAGACTGCAAGGGCGGCGCTTGCGATTGGGCAACGATGACCCAAAATGGGTTTTTTAGTCCGAACAAAGGGCGTGGGGCGCAGGCGCAGCGATCTCGGCACATGAAACGGTCAAATAACTGAGCCCTAGACCAGGCCATGGCGAGCCAGAAGTGCGGTTTGGGCTGCGACTATCGAAGGTAATTTTACAATGATTTCTGGGCCATTCGGGAGCTTAAACTCCGTTCACATGGGCGCGTCATAGCCATAGAGCCCATCCATCTGCCCCTTGATCCCGAACCCTGCACGCATGACCTGATCGCGGGCCCAGCTCAAGGGTGGGCGCAAATGATAGAGGGTGGCATTGCGCCGCGAACCCAGCTGGACGGAGGCTGTGCGATCCTTGCGCAGGCCTTCATAACGCTTGAGAGCCGCCTCTATCTCGGTCCGCGCGCAGCCCGCCAAACAGGAGGCCAAAACTGCTGCATCTTCGAGGGCCATGCAAGCCCCTTGGGCCATAAAGGGCAGGGTTGGATGACAGGCATCGCCCAGCAAGGTGACCTCTCCCCGACCCCAACAATCCAACGGATCACGATCAAACAGAGCCCAACGATAGCAGCCTTCTTCCGGGGCCTGCTGAACGATCTGCCGAACGACCGGGT
>JBEGOG010000136.1:0-5136 GCA_041182125.1 Pseudomonadota bacterium | reverse complement strand
ACGACATGGGACACCTAAGATACTGAGACTGGGAACGCGATCAGAACCCTAGGCCTAGACTATGCAGGGCTGCCCATCAATTCCATCCCTGACGCGCAATTGTCTTGAGCCCTTCGCTCCGGTGCGTTTAGGTGAAGGTCACAAACCCAAGAGGCTGAGCCATGACCCCCACCGCCCTGACTGAATCGACCTGTTTTGACGTGACCATCGAGGGCGGTGTTGCCCACATCCAGATGTCGCGACCTTCGGCCTTCAACAGCATGAACCCGGCTTTCTGGAACGAGTTGCCGGTGATTGTACGCCAGATCAATGACCAGGCCCTTGC
The DNA here is from genome assembly GCA_041182125.1 of Pseudomonadota bacterium. GTDB lineage: Bacteria > Pseudomonadota > Alphaproteobacteria > Caulobacterales > Caulobacteraceae > CAISGS01. Next base: position 4,811 of record JBEGOG010000136.1, on the reverse strand, counting down.
GCGCTGCATCGTCATCTCCTCGACGGGTAAGCATTTCTCAGCGGGGATGGAGTTGTCGGTGTTCGATGGCGCGGGCAGCACGGGGGCAAAGACCGACCGGCATACGGCGATGGAATCGTTTCGACACCATGTCCACCACCTGCAAGACACCTTCACCTGTCTGGATCAGGCCCGGATGCCGGTTCTGGTCGCTATTCAGGGCGGCTGCATCGGCGGGGCGGTCGACATGGTCTCGGCCTGCGACATTCGCTATGCCAGCGCAGATGCTTGGTTCTGTATCCAGGAGATCAATATCGGCATGACCGCTGATGTCGGCACCTTCCCGCGTCTATGCGGCCTGATCCCTCAAGGCTGGGTGCGCGAGATGGCCTTTACCGGCCGCCGCTTGACCGCGCAAAAGGCTAAGGAGATCGGGCTGGTCAATGAGGTGTTCGAGACCCACGAGGCGCTACTGGCCCATGTGCTCGAAACCGCCCGCGAGATCGCCAGCAAGGCCCCGTTGGCCGTGACCGGCTCGAAGGTCATGATCAACTATGCCCGCGACCACTCGATCAAGGACAGTCTCGACTATATTGCCACCTGGCAGACCGGCATGTTCTCGGGCCGCGACATGGCCGAAGCCTTCAAGGCCAAGTCCGAGAAGCGCGACGCCCAATTTGACGACCTCGCCCCGATCAGACGGTCAATGTAGCCACAAGACCTCCCGCCTCTCACCGGGGCGGGAGGTGACGCGCTAAACACCTCTATCCCTCCGCCTTTACCCTTTGCCGGAAGGTATGAAGCAGGGGTTCAGTATAGCCGCTGGGCTGGGTCAGACCTTGAAAGATCAGGGCACGGCCCGCTTGGAACGCGAGGCTGGCCTTGAAATCCGGGGCCATGGGCCGATAGTCCGGGTCAGACTGGTTTTGCTGATCGACCTTCAGCGCCATCCGGCGCAGGGCCGCCTCAACATCCTCTGGGCTGCAGACGCCGTGATGTAGCCAGTTGGCCATATGCTGGGACGAGATACGCAAGGTGGCGCGATCTTCCATCAGGCCGATATCATTCAGGTCCGGCACCTTAGAGCAGCCAATGCCCTGATCGATCCAGCGCACCACATAGCCCAATAGGCCTTGGGCATTATTGTCCAGCTCGCGCTGCACCTCTTCGGAGGTCCAGTTGCGTCCCTCGGCGAGCGGCAGGGTCAGCAGCGGTTCCCGCCCCGGTATCGGCTCTGAGCGGAGCCCCGCCTGCACCGCGAACACGTCGACCTTGTGATAGTGCATGGCATGAAGGGTCGCCGCCGTCGGGCTTGGGACCCACGCCGTATTGGCACCCGACTGCGGATGGCCGATCTTCTGGCTCATCATGTCCGCCATCCGGTCGGGGGCCGCCCACATGCCCTTACCGATCTGAGCGCGCCCTGACAGGCCGTGGGCCAGACCAATGCGGACATTGCGGTCCTCATAGGCCTTGATCCAAGCGCTGGTCCGCATCTCGCCCTTGGGCACCATGGGCCCAGCTTCCATGTCGGTATGGATCTCGTCGCCGGTCCGATCGAGGAAGCCGGTATTGATGAACACGATCCGGTCCTTCACCGCCTCAATACAGGCCGCGAGATTGGCCGAGGTGCGGCGCTCCTCGTCCATGACGCCGATCTTGATTGTGTGACGCGCCAGACCCAGCAGGTCCTCGACCGCGTTGAACAGCCGGTTGCTGAGGGCCGCCTCTTCGGGGCCGTGCATCTTGGGCTTAACAATATAGATCGAGCCATGGCGGCTATTGACGAACCGGCCCGTCCCTTGCCCGTCGCGCAGGCCAATGAGGCTGGTGACAATGGCGTCCAAGATTCCCTCGGGCGCTTCGGAACCGTCGCCCAGCCGTACAGCGGGTGTCGTCATCAGGTGACCGACATTGCGCACCATCAACAGACTGCGCCCCGGCAGGGTCAGGCTCTGGCCTTGCGGCCCGACATAGGCGCGGTCAGGATTCAGGCTACGGGTCAGGACCGCCCCGCCCTTTTCAAAGCTGGCCTCCAGCGTGCCCGATATCAGGCCCAGCCAGTTGGCATAGGCCGCCACCTTGTCTTGCGCATCGACAGCAGCGACGGAATCTTCGAGGTCGACAATGGTGCTGAGCGCGGATTCCATCAGCACGTCGGCCAGGCCCGCCGGATCGGTTCGGCCTATGGCATGGTTGCGGTCGATGACCAGCTCGATATGCAGGCCATTATGCTTGAGCAGCACGGCCTCGGGGTCGGCGGGGTCTCCCCTGAAGCCGGCAAAGGCTGACGGGTCAGCGAGAGCGGGCACAAGCGCGCCGTTCTCGACCCGCCATCCAGTCACATCGCCATGGCGGCCGCTGGCAAGAGGCACGGCGCTGTCGAGGAAGGCCTTGACCGTGGCCACGACCCTGTCGCCGCGCACTGGATCATAGCCGCCTGAGCGCTCATCTGGCTGCGCGGGCAAGGCATCGGTGCCGTAATAGGCGTCGTAGAGACTGCCCCACCGTGCGTTGGCGGCATTGAGCAAGAATCGCGCATTGAGCACCGGCACGACCAGCTGTGGCCCCGCCATGGTCGCCAATTCTGGATCAACCCCCGTGGTGGTGATCTGGAAGGGTGCGGGCTCGGCAACCAGATAACCAATAGACTCCAAGAACTCCTGATAGGCAGCGGGATCGTGCGACTGGCCGCGATGGGCGCGGTGCCAACCGTCGATCTGGGCTTGGATATGGTCGCGCTTGGCCAGCAGGGCCCGGTTGACCGGTGTCAGACGCTCGAACAGGGCGGCAAAGCCGGTCCAGAAGGCGGCTGGCTCCAGACCCGTCCCGGGCAGCGCCTGCTGCTCGATGAAGTCGGCCAGTTCGGCGGCAACGGTCAGGCCCGCGCGATCAATCATGTCAGTCATTGCAAGGTCCTGTCGGCGCGATCAGTTCAAAGGCTCAAGACCGGCAGCGGCCAGTCCATGCAGGGCGCAGGCCTCGTCATTGTCTGAATTGTCGCCAGAAATGCCGACCGCGCCGATCACCACCCCGTCCAGCCCCTTGATCAAAAGGCCGCCGGGCGCAGGAATGATGCTCTGCGGCGCGATAGGGCCAAGGGCGGCGATGAAGCTTGGCCGTTCCGCAGCCATGGCCGCGATGGTGCGAGACGAGACCCCCAAGGCCAGAGCCGACGAGGCCTTGCCCATGGCAATCTGGGGCCGCAGCAGGGAACTGCCATCTTGCCGGGCAAAAGCGATCAGGTGGCCGCCTCGGTCCAGAACCGCCACCGTCAGGGGCTTGAAGCCCATCTCCGCACCCTTTTGCAGGGCAGCAGCGATGATCTGGTCGGCCAAGGCTAGGGTCAGGTCGAGGGGGGCGGTGGATACGGTCATGGACAGGTCTCTAAAGGATCACGAGGGATGGGATGAAAAGGCTTCGGGTGCCGGGCCGCCCGTGGCCCAGTCTAGCAGTTGAACAGTGTGCAGCACCGGCGTTCCGGTCCGCGACGCGATCTGGGTCGCGCAACCAATATTGCCCGTAGCGATCACGTCGGCTGACAGCTTGGCGATATGGGCGACCTTGCGGTCCCCGAGCTGCGCAGCGATCACCGGCTGAAGGATGTTGTAGGTGCCTGCCGAGCCACAGCACAGATGCGCCTCCGCCGGTTGCCGGACCTGATAGCCCGCCGCTGTCAGCAGGTCTTGCGGCGCGCGGGTGACCTTTTGGCCATGTTGCAGCGAGCAGGCCGACTGATAGGCCACGATCAGGCCTAGCGTACGCGTCACCGGCGGCAAACCCTTGGCGACGACAAATTCGCTGATGTCCATGGCCAGACTGGAAACCCGCTCCGCCTTGGCGGCATAGGCGGGGTCGGCGCGCAGCATGAAGCCATAGTCCTTGATCGTGGTGCCACAGCCCGACGCCGTAACAATGATCGCCTCGACGCCCTGCCCCTCGATCTCGGCCATCCAGGCATCGACATTGCGCCGTGCAGAGGCGAGAGCCGCTTCCTCTTGGCCGAGATGGTGAACTAGAGCCCCACAGCAGCCCGCGCTGGGCGGCACCACCACCTCATAGCCCATGCGGCTGATCAGGCTGGCAGCCGACCGGCCAATTTCAGGGCGCAAGACCGGCTCAGCACAGCCACCCAACATCGCCACCCGGCCAAGAGGCGCGCCCTCAGCCTCAGCCCCCTTGGTCGGCAGGCCCTTGGCGGGTTTGGTGGGGGCCAGAGCCAGCATGGCGCTGACCGATTGCAAGGCCTTGAAAGACCGCAGGATTGGCGCGAAAGGCCGCGCCAGCTTTGCCAAGCCGATGGCGAAACGAAACCGCGCCGGATAGGGCAGCACCGCCGCCAGCACCCGCCGCGTCAACCGGTCGAGCAAGGGGCGCTGATAGTTGGCCTCGATATAGGCGCGGGCATGGTCGACCAGATGACCATAATGGACCCCCGACGGACAGGTGGTCAGGCACGACATGCACGACAGGCAGCGATCAATATGTTTGACCACCTCCGCCGTAGGCTTTTGCTGATTTTCCAGCATTTCCTTCATCAGATAGATGCGCCCACGCGGGGAATCGAGCTCGTCGCCGAGCAGCACATAGGTCGGGCAGGTGGCGGTGCAAAAGCCGCAATGGACGCATTTTCGGATCACCGCTTCGGACGCGGCCATGGCCGGATCACGGCGCTGTTCAGGGGTAAAGCTCTTGCGCATAGCGGACTAGATGAACCTCTCGGGATCGAGAATGGCCGCAGGGTCAAACCCCTGCTTAACCCGCTGGGTCAGGGCCGCAACGCCGGGGGCGAGCGGCTGCTGGGTGGGGATCGATAGGCGCAGGGCCTCTGG
>JBEGOG010000135.1:0-5141 GCA_041182125.1 Pseudomonadota bacterium | reverse complement strand
GTCGCTGATGGCTTTGATGGGGCGGTTCTGACCCCGGCCACGCCCGCCCCCTTGGCCGCGGCGCGTCGCAAGGCCTTGACGCTGGCCTTTGCCCGCCTCGCCGCCCTTCGCCGTATGGACGTCTAGCGCCCCCTAGTGGGCGGCATAATCATCGGCTAGGCTGGGTCCATGGACACCAAAGACCGCAAAGCTGCCATCGCCGCCTACACGGAGATCAAGACGCCTGCGGGTGTCTTTGCCGTGCGTTGTACGGTCGATGGGCAGTTTTGGGTGATGGAGAGCCGTCACCTCGATACCCACCAGACCAGCCTCTGGTTCTCACTGCGCATGGGCAGCTATCCGGACCGGACCCTACAGGCGGCATGGAAGACCCATGGCGAGGCTGCCTTCAGCTTTGATGTGCTGGAAACCCTCGCCGAAGATATATCGCCGTCGATGGTCCGAACGGAACTGAAGATCCTGTCGCGAGCCTGGAAGGACCGGTTGGCGGCAGAGGCCTAACGCGGCGCGCGCTTGGCCAAGATCCGCTGCAGGGTCCGGCGGTGCATATTGAGGCGCCGCGCCGTCTCCGAAACATTGTGGCCGCACAGCTCATAGACCCGCTGAATATGTTCCCATCGCACCCGGTCGGCGGACATGGGATTTTCCGGCGGTGCTGGACTGTGGTCCTTCTGGGCCAAGAGGGCCTTGGCCACATCATCGGCATCGGCAGGCTTGGGCAGATAGTCCAGAGCCCCGGCCTTCACTGCCGCCACGGCGGTAGCGATATTGCCATAACCGGTCAGCATGACCACACGGGCATCGGGGCGGGCAGCATGGATAGCCTCAACCACCGTCAGGCCACTGCCGTCCTCAAGGCGTAGATCCAAAACCGCATAGGCCGGGGCCTTGACCTTCACGGCGGCAACCGCCTCGGCAACGGTGGCCACGAGGATGGGTTCAAAACCCCGCTGTTCTAGCGCTCGGCCAAGGCGGGTGCGCAAGGGCGCATCATCGTCAAGGACCAAGAGACTCTTGTCGGCCAGTTCAGCGACGGCAGCGGTAAGGTCGGTCATGAATCCCCCTTGAATTTCTAAGGTTACTTTAAGGCCTTTGTAGGCCGAGATGCAAACGGGGCGAGAGCTTACGCTATGATATCTGGCGTTAAACGGTCTTCGAGACGCGAAATAAGGTCTCGAAGACCCAGTTTTTTCCGTTTCAGGCGGGTAATCAGCAAAAGGTCGGGCTGCGGCATGGTTTCCAGCGCAACGATCGAGGCGTCGAGATCCTGATGTTCCTGCCGAAACACGTTGATCTGCGCCTTGATGGCACTGTCGGAATCCGTGGTTGGTTCGTCATCATTCATACCGACACACCCTTCGCGACCCGCTCGGTCGGTAATGCATCATAGCAAACCCAACCCATGGTTCAACGATACTATGGTCCTTCCATCCCGACCGATCCCATCCAGCCTCTGCGACCAGAGCCGCTGACCTATCGCGCTCGGTTTCGGCTCATAAGCAACCAATTGTGATCTGACGTCGGACCATGTCGGTGATTTACTTTCCTTGCCAATCGCAAGGAGTCGCAGCCCATGGCTATTGAAGCTCATATTCGTGAACTTGGTTCTCGGCATGAAAATCTAGATCGTGCGATCCGAGATGAACTGCAACGACCCGCATCCGATGAACTGAGACTGCGCCAATTGAAGCGACAAAAACTGAGACTGAAAGAACAGATCGAGAGCCTGCGCCAGGCCTAACCCATCGCGCGATCAAGGGCCTAAAGACCGAGAACGGCCCTGAGTGCTGAGACAACCCGCTCAGGGTCGCTATCGTCCATACCCGCGAAAAGCGGCAGGCTCAGGCAGCGGCTATAGAAGGCATCGGCCCCCGGCAAGTCGATCAGGCCATAACGGTCCTGATAGTAGGGCTGGCGATGGACCGGAATATAGTGGACTTGGCTGCCTATGCCCCGGGCAGCGAGGCCGTCCATGACCTGTTTGCGGCTCAGACCGATGGCCTTGAAATCGATCAGGGCGACCATCAGGTGGAGGGCCGGGTCTGATCCTTGTGGCGAGGCCACCAGTGATACCACCGGCGCAAGATCAGCCATATGCTGGCTATAGAGCGCGGCCAAGGTCCGCCGACGGGCCGCAAACCGGTCCAGCTTGGCAAGCTGGCTGATGCCCAGAGCACAGAGCACGTCCGGCAGGCGGTAATTATAGCCGATCTGCGGCATCTCATAGAACCAGGGATTGGCTTGCCGCTCCCCGTCGCCGGTCTCGTCAAAGGCCATAGCCGTTAGGCTAAAGGCGTCAGGCTGGCGCACCATGCCGTGGCTGCGCAAGCGTGTCAGACGCTCAGCCAAGACCGGATCATTGGTGGTGACCATGCCGCCTTCACCGCAGGCAATGGTCTTGACCGGATGGAACGAGAAGGTGGCCATAGCGCTGTGGGTACAGTCGCCGATCTGTTCGCGGCCAGTGCCAAAATCCATAGCCGTGCCAAGGCCGTGGCAAGCATCCTCCACCACCACCGCGCCTGCGGCTTCGGCCAGCGCGCGGATACGCGGCAGATCTGCGGGATTACCACCATAATGGACCGGCAGGACGGCCCGCAGCTTAGCCCCGCCCACGCCCAGTTCGTTCACGCGCGAAATGGCCATCTCGAGCGTCTCAGGGGTCATGAGGCCGGTATTGGGATCAACATCGGCAAACTGGACCTCAGCATCCTCAAAACGGGCACAGTTGGCGGTGGCTAAAAAGGTTAGGGACGGGGCGATCGTGACCTGTCCGCGCTTGAGCCCTAAGGCCATCATGGCCAGATGCAGGGCCGCCGTGCCGTTAGAACAGGCCACCGCATGACGGGCCCCGACCTTGGCCGCAAAGGCCTCTTCAAAGGCCGCCACCCTCGGTCCCGTCGTCAACAGATCAGCGCGCAGGGCCTGAGCCACGGCTGCGATATCATCATCTTCGATGACCTGCCGACCATAGGGCAAAAAGGCTGAGGCCCCCGTGTCAGCCATTCGAGATACCGAACAGGTCAAGCAGGGCCTTGCCCTTTAGCCACTCGGTATTGTTGTCGCTGGAATAGACAAAGCCATCTTCGACCGTGCTGACGCCTGCGTCGCTCAGGAACGGCTTGCGCGGATATTCGACGAAGGCCGGCTCAATGACATAGCGGTCGGAAAGCTCGGCCGTCACGCGGGCATCGTCGCCAGAGATCATCACCTCATGCAGCTTTTCGCCCGGACGGATGCCGATATTCTTCAGGCCGATGCCCGGTGCCATGGCCAGCGCTAGGTCCGTGACCTTCATGCTGGGGATCTTGGGCACAAACACCTCGCCGCCGCGCATCAGGTCGAGCGACGAGAGGACAAAATCAACGCCCTGATCCAGCGTGATCCAAAAGCGGGTCATGCGATCATCGGTGATGGGCAGTTCCTTGGCCCCGTTGGCCAAGAGCTTTTGGAACAGGGGCACGACGCTGCCGCGCGATCCGGCCACATTGCCATAGCGAACCACCGAGAACCGCGCACCGATATCGCCCGACAGATTATTGGCCGCCACAAAGGTCTTGTCTGAGGCAAGCTTCGTCGCCCCATAAAGATTGATCGGATTACAGGCCTTATCGGTCGACAGGGCCACGACCCGCTGCACGCGGTTGGCCAGACTGGCCCAGACCACGTTTTCTGCGCCTAGAACATTGGTATGGATACATTCGGACGGATTATATTCCGCTGCAGGCACCTGCTTGAGCGCGGCCGCATGGATCACCACATCGACCCCGCGCAGGGCCAAGGTCAGACGTTCACGGTCGCGCACATCGCCAAGGAAGAAGCGCAGCTTGCCCATCTGCTCATCACTCATCTGATCGCGAAGATCAGACTGCATCTCATACTGTTTGAGCTCATCGCGCGAGAAGATGATCACCTTACGCGGATTGTAACGGTTTAAGACGGTCTGCACGAACCGCCGCCCAAAGGAGCCGGTCCCGCCGGTGATCAGTATGACCTTGCCGTCCAATGCGCGGGTCGTTGGCGCAAAGGAACGATGTCCTGTGATATCCATATTGGTCAAGGCGCGCACGCCCCCCTGTGATCTAAGAACAGATTGGTCGGCCGGGCCGTCAGATCAGGTCCCAAGCGCGTAGACACCGCCACGCTCGAGGCCGCGCTTGTAGGCATCGCGTCCCTGCATCCGGGCAAGATAGGCCGTCAGCGCGGGATAGTCCGCCAACCGCCCGCCAGAGCCAGCGGCCTCAAGCACGAAGACATTGTTGATATCGGCACCGGTCAGATCGGTACCGATGATAAAATCACGCCCCTGCAGATGGCCTTCCATAAAGCTGAGATGGTCGGCAATTTGGCTGCCGATTCGCGGATGAAGCGGTGCGCCTGCTTCGCCAAGGCGCGACACATACATGGCCATCAGCAAGGGCAGCATGGCCGAGCCTTCGGCAAAGTGCAGCCACTGCTGATAGTCGATATAGTCCGATGTGCCTGCCGCAGGACGTAAGCGACCGGCTCCATACTGGTCGATCACATAGTCGATAATGGCACCCGATTCGAAGATGGTGCGGCCCTGATCGACAATGACCGGCGACTTGCCCAAGGGATGGATGGCCTTGAGGGCGTCAGGGGCAAGCCGCGTGACCGAATCGCGCTGATGTTTGACGATCTCGTAATCCAGGCCGAGTTCCTCAAACAGCCAGAGGATCCGCTGAGACCGGCTATTGTTCAGGTGATGAAGGGTAATCATGGTCTGATCGTCCTAAAATTTCACGCCCGTTCACAGGCTAAGACTAGACCTGATCAGTAGGTCGCACGCCCCTTGGGTTCAAGGAAAACTATCGCAGGCGCTGAATTGCGTAATTTCTAATCGATCTTTGCAGATCAGCCCCTAAGGCCGGTCTTTGCGAGGCAAGGCCTCGATCTCTGCAGGGGTCAATTTGGTGACGCCGGTGACCGGACAGCGTTGAGGTCCGAGCGTGCTAGGGACAATCAAAACCGCGTCCGTCGCGCCAGAACAGATCCAAGAACTGCCGCGCGACTCAACACCGAGGGTCTGGGCCCAACGCAGGTCGTGGCACGTGCCGAACAGGTCAAGGCGGTAGAGGTCCTTGTTACCAACCCGGATATAGACCGCCTGATCGCCAGCG
>JBEGOG010000134.1:0-5170 GCA_041182125.1 Pseudomonadota bacterium | reverse complement strand
GAGATGGTCTCGGCCACGCAGGCTGGGCGCTCTTCGCCTTCGATCTCGATGGTGCATTCATTGGTGATCTGCAGACCGCCAGCCTGGGGATGAACATTCAGCAGCTTTTGGCGCATGCGCACGCGCTTGCCGACGCGGACCATATTGGTGAAACGCACCTTGTCCGAGCCATAGTTGATGCCGCGCGTCACGCCGGTGATGCGCATGATGCCCGCGCCCAAGAAGGGGATCAGCGACAGGGTCAGATAGCCGTGAGCGATCGGGCCGCCCATTTCACGGTTGGCGCGTTCCACGTCGATGTGGATCCACTGGTGGTCACCGGTTGCGTCGGCAAACAGGTTAACGCGGTCTTGGTCGACTACGACCCAATCCGAAACGCCCATCTCTTCACCGATGAGGCTGGTCAGGTCAGCATATGCTACTTCACGCATGGCGTGTCTCCTTGAGGTTCAAATGTCTAAAAAGATGTTTCACAGATCGGGAGGAGCTGATCAAGGCCTCCCGATCTAGGGGTGTAAGATCAGACGATCTTGGAGTCCGTCTTGCCCCAATAGGCGTCGCGGATCAGACGCTTATAGAGCTTGCCGGTCTGGTGACGGGGCAGTTCGGCCATGAAGTCGACCCGGCGCGGGGCCTTGACGTGGCTGAGATTGGCCTTGGCATAGGCCATGATCTCGGCGGCGAAGTCGTCATTGGCATCGGCCCAGTCCATCGGCTGGATGACCGCGACGACCTGTTCGCCCATCTCTTCGTGAGGCGCACCGACGACGGCCACGTCAGCGACCTTGGGGTGGGTGACCAGCAGGTTTTCCAACTCTTGCGGATAGATATTGACCCCGCCGGAAATGATCATGAAGGCCTTGCGGTCGGTGAGGAACAGATAGCCCTCCTCGTCGACATAGCCGACGTCGCCCAGCGTGGTCCAGCCGTGCTTGTTCTTGGAGTCAGCGGTCTTTTCAGGGCTGTTATGATATTCGAACTCACCGCCGCCTTCGAAGAAGACGGTGCCTTCGGTCCGTGCGGGGACGGCGTCGCCTTCCTCGTCGCAGATCTTGAGGATGCCGGTGACGGCGCGGCCGACCGAGCCCTTCTTGTTCAGCCACTCTTGCGAGGTGATGAAGGTGAAGCCGTTACCCTCGGTGCCTGCATAATATTCCATCAGTACAGGGCCCCACCAGGCGATCATCTGTTCCTTGACCGGGATCGGGCAGGGGGCAGCGGCGTGGATGGCGCACTTGAGCGACGAGACGTCATAGCGGCTGCGCACTTCGGGCGGCAACTTGAGCATGCGCACAAAGTGGGTGGGCACCCATTGCGAGCAGGTGATCTTGTACTGCTCGATCAAGGCCAGCGCATGTTCGGCGTCGAACTTTTCCATCACCACCACGGTGCCGCCAAGGCGATGGACGCTCATGCACCAGCGCAGGGGGGCAGCGTGATAGAGGGGGGCTGGGGACAGATAGACGCTGTCCTCGACAATGCCGAACAGGCCTGTGGCAATTGCCACTAGACCCAGCGCGGTGTCGATGGGGGCGCCGGGCTCGATCTTGGGCTTCACGCCCTTAGGCCGGCCGGTGGTGCCCGACGAATAGAGCATGTCCGAGCCTTGCTGCTCGTCAGCAATGCGGGTCGCGGGCATGGCGTCGCGCGCATCTTCAAAGCTGGCATAGGGGGCCTTGGGCGCGCCGACCATATAGAGGCCGACGCCTGGGACGAGGGCTGGGATCTCATCGACCAGTGAGCCGACGCTGGCCGAGGTGATGAAGGCCTTCGCGCCGCAATCCTTGAGGATATATTCGACTTCGCTGGCCGACAGCTTGGACGAGATACAGGCGTAATAGAGGCCCGAACGCTGCGCCGCCCAGGTGATTTCGAAATAGCGCGGGTGATTTTCCAGCATGATAGCCACCACGTCGCCCGCATTCAGGCCGATGGAGCGAAACAGCTGCGCGCCTTGGTTGGAGCGGTCGTCGAGCTGGCCGTAGGTCACGGTCTCGCCGCTGCCCGCCATGATGTAGGCGGCTTTGTCGGGGTTCTTTTGCGCGTGGATATAGGGATGCATGGTCTGAGCTCTTATAGCGAGGGATGTGATGGGGACGGGGCTGAGCGGCGGTAGATTACTCAGCGGCGGCGGAAGCGGTGACCTTTCCCAAGATCATGTCGGCGGCCTTTTCAGCGATCATGATGGTCGGGGCGTTGGTATTGCCCGACACCAGACGCGGCATGACCGAGGCATCGACGACCCGAAGGCCTGCGATACCGTGGACGCGCAGTTGCGGATCGACCACGGCTTGAGGGCCATGGCCCATCTGGCAGGTGCCGACGGGGTGATAGATGGTCGAGCCTGAGGCCCTGGCAAATTCGAGCAGTTGCTCATCGGTGACGCAGGCCTTGCTGCCCTCCATCTCGTCTTCGATGAAGGGGGCGAGGGCGGGCTGGCTGGCAATGGTGCGGGCCCATTTCAGACCGGCCACGGCCACCTCTTGGTCCAGAGGGTCGGACAGATAGTTGGCAAAGATGGCGGGATAGACCGACGGGTCGGCGCTGGTGATCCGCACATGGCCACGGCTTTCCGGGCGCAGCTGGCAAGGGGCGATGGTCAGGCCGGGTTGGTCTTCAAGTTCCATCTTCTGCTCATTGACCAGCTTTTCCTGATCCATCGTCGCCGGAAGGATATGGAACTGGATGTCAGGACCAGACAGCTCGGGGCGCGACTTGCAGAAGGCGGCGATGTGCGCGGCCGAGAGGGTCAGAAGGCCCTTGCGCTGGAACACGAACTTGAAGGCCTCGCCGACCAGACGCAGGCCCTTGGACAGCTCGTTCACCGACACGGTCCCGGCCTTGAGGCGGTAACGGATCGACATGACATAATGGTCTTGCAGGTTCTCGCCGACGCCCGGCAGGTCCTTCTTGACCTCAATGCCGTGCTTCTTGAGCAGGTCGGCGGGCCCGACGCCCGACAGTTGCAACAGTTGCGGCGAGTTGACTGCGCCGCCGCTGAGGATCACCTCACCGCTCGTCTTGGCCGTGCGCTTGACGCCGTTCTGGACATAGTCGACGCCCACCGCGCGGCCGTCCTCGATCAGGACCTTGGAGGCCAAGGCGTTGGTCGCGACCGTCAGGTTGGGCCGGTTCATCACCGGGTGCAGATAGGCGACGGCGGCAGAGTGGCGCTGGCCGTTCTTGACGGTGAGCTGGTAGTAGCTAACGCCCTCTTGGCTCTCGCCATTGACGTCGCGCAGACGCGGCATGCCGCTTTCGACGCAGGCCTCGACCACGGCGTCGGAAACCGTATGGCGCTCGGTGACGTCCGAGACATTGAGCGGGCCGCCCGTGGCATGGAACTCATCGGAACCGCGCTCTTGGTTTTCGGCGCGGCGGAAATAGGGGATCACATCATCCCAGCCCCAGCCTTCGCAGCCGAGCTGGCGCCAACCGTCATAGTCGGCGTGCTGACCGCGGATATAGAGCAGGCCATTGATCGAGGAGGAGCCGCCGAGGACCTTGCCGCGCGGCCAGACATGCTGGCGCCCGCCCGTGCCGGGATCGGGCTCGGTGGTGTAGAGCCAATTGACCTTGGGATCCTTCAGGGTCTGGGAATAGCCAACCGGAATGTGGATCATCAGGTTGGACATGAACTGAGAGGGGTTGCGGGTGGGGCGATCATCGCCGCCGGCCTCCAGCAACAGAACCTTGGACTTGCCATCAGCCGATAGCCGGTTGGCCAGAACGCAGCCCGCCGATCCAGCGCCCACAATGATGTAGTCAAACATGTTGCTTCCTGACATTCCCGGCCCTGTCCTGATTTTTATCGTTGTCTGGGGTGATATTGCGCTGCCTTGACGTCCGCGTGAAGCCCTGCCGTTGCGGCAACTGTGCGGAACATTTACCGATTGGATTGCTGGCCTTGACTGTCCTAGCGTCAAGCCATTCCGATGGCGGTAAAATCACACAATGGGAGATTGGACTATGGCCACCGTACCGACCTTTGAAACGATCCTTTTGGACATTGCCGATGGTATTGCCACCATCACGCTGAACCGTCCCGACAAGATGAATTCCTTCACCAACGGCATGATGTTGGACATGATTGCAGCCTTGGATCACACCGACGCTAACGATGACGTGAAGGCTGTGATCATTACAGGATCAGGCCGTGCCTTCTGTGCCGGTGCCGATCTGTCGGCTGGGGCAGCGACGTTCGACTATGGCAAGGCTCCGAGTTCCGGCCGCGAAGAGGGTCTGGTCAACGGCGTCTATCGCGATGGCGGTGGTCGTCTGACCCTGCGCATTTTTGAAAGCCTGAAGCCCGTTATTGGCGCAATCAACGGCGCGGCTGTCGGTATTGGTGCGACCATGCAACTTCCTATGGATATCCGCCTCGCGACGCCGGATGCCAAATATGGCTTCGTGTTTGCCCGCCGGGGTATTGTGCCAGAAGCCTGCTCATCCTGGTTCCTGCCGCGTCTGGTTGGTATCTCGACGGCGCTGGAATGGTGCTATTCAGGCCGGATCTTCACCGGTCAGGAAGCCTGTGACCGGGGTCTGGTCCGTTCTGTTCACGCTGCAGAAGACCTGCTGCCCGCCGCCCGCGCCATTGCGCGTGAGATCATCGACAATACCGCTCCGGTGTCCGTCTCCCTGACCCGCCAGATGATGTGGCGCATGCTCGGCGCTGACCATCCTATGGAGGCCCACAAGATCGATAGCCGCGCCATCCAAGAGCGTGGCAAGGCCGCCGACTCCAAAGAGGGCGTGAGTTCCTTCTTGGAGAAGCGTCAGCCTTCCTATCCGAATAAGGTTTCGTCCGACATGCCGGGCTTCTTTCCTTGGTGGTCTGAGCGTCAGTTTGCTTAGAGCTTAATCGATCTCAGCGTCTAGCCTTTGCATCAGTGGAGGCTAGACGCTCTTCTCGGACCTCAATTCAACCTGTCGACATAAGATTTTTTCGGGCTCGAATACAACGCCTCAGTTGTTGATAGAAATGTCGCTAATCTGAAATTAAGATAATTCGAAAGTGACATTTTCCCTGTCACAAGTGTGGTTCAGCGTCACTCTTGCTGCCAAATGATCTCACCATTTTCTAAGCAGCGCCTGACAAATGTCATAGTCATCCATATTTGCATTTCATCGATCATGCTTTTAGGTGAGCAAAAAAATGGGGAGCTCT
>JBEGOG010000133.1:0-5172 GCA_041182125.1 Pseudomonadota bacterium | reverse complement strand
ATGCGCTCATCGGATTCTACGGCCCCAAGGGCGCGGGTCCGGGCTGGGGCACCGGGCTCCATCTTTTCAGCCACGACAATATCGATGGGTAGAAGCAGTTCACAGCCGCTGGCCGCCGCTAGGGTCATGATCTCACGAGCGGTGTCCGCCAGATCCTTCTCGCAATAGGAGGCCCCAACATCCCAACCCTGTGCAAACAGGAAGGTGTTGGCCATGCCGCCGCCGATGGCGAGGCGATCAAGCCGGGTGACGAGGTTCTTCAAGAGGTCCAGCTTGGTCGAGACCTTGGACCCGCCGACAATGCCCAGCACCGGACGTTCGGGTTTGCCGAGCGCCTTGTCGAGCGCATCCAGTTCGCGGCGCATGGCCTCACCGGCATAGGCTGGGATCAGGCGCGCGATGCCTTCAGTCGAGGCGTGGGCGCGGTGAGCCGCTGAGAAGGCGTCATTGACATAGAGATCGCCCAGACGGGCCAGTGCCTTGGCGAAGGCGGGATCGTTGGCCTCTTCGCCGCTGTGATAGCGCAGATTTTCCAGGAGCAGCACATCGCCTGCCTTCATGGCGGCGACAGCGGTCTCAGCGGGCTCGCCTATACAGTCATCGGCAAAGGCCACAGGCGCGCCCAAAAGGGCGGACAGGGGACCTGCGATGGGGGCAAGGCTCATGGAGGCGACGCGCTTGCCCTTGGGCCGGTCGAAGTGAGCGAGCAAGATGACCTTGGCCCCGCCGGAGCGGAGCTTTTCAATGGTCGGAAGGGCCGCGCGAAGACGGGTGTCATCGCTGACCGCCCCGTCCTGCATCGGAACATTGAAATCGACGCGCACCAGAGCGCGCTTTTGGGAAAGGTCGGCCTGGTCGAGCGATCGAAACATCAGCGGTCCTTAGAGAAACTTCGCCAGAACCAAGGCGGTGTCGCTCATGCGCGTGGCAAAGCCCCACTCATTGTCATACCAAGTCAGGACCCGGGCCAACTTGCCGTCAATCACTTGGGTCTGCGGCAGGGCCACGGTCGACGAGGCATCAATATGGTTGATGTCGACCGAGACCAGAGGATCGGACGACACGGCCAGAACGCCCTTGAGATAGCCATTAGCAGCATCGGTGAGGGCCTTGTTGATCTCTTCCACCGTCACATCGCGGCTGGGGACGATCTTGAGGTCGACCACCGAAACATTGGGGGTCGGAACGCGGATCGAGGAGCCGTCCAGCTTGCCCTTCAGCTTGGGCAGGACCAGACCCACGGCCTTGGCAGCGCCGGTCGAGGTCGGGATCATCGACACTGATGCCGCGCGGGCCCGGTAGAGGTCCTTATGCATCTGGTCCAGCGAGGGCTGGTCATTGGTGTAGGAGTGGATGGTGGTCATATAGCCGCGCTCAATGCCGCAGAGGGCGTCGAGGACCTGAGCAACGGGGGCAAGGCAGTTGGTGGTGCAGGAGGCGTTGGACACGACCAGATCGTCGGCGGTGATCTCGTTGTGATTGACGCCGTAAACGATGGTCTTGTCGGCATTGTCGCAAGGCGCGCTGACCAGAACCCGCTTGGCTCCGGCCTCGAGGTGAGCCGCCGCCGCAGCCTTGGTTGTGAAGATGCCGGTACATTCCAGCGCAATATCGACGCCCAGTTCCTTGTGCGGCAGGTCGGCGGGGTTACGGATCGCCGTGACCTTAATCTTGCCGGTGCCGACATCGATATAGTCTTCGCCCGAGGTCACGGTGCCGGGGAAACGGCCATGGACACTGTCATAGCGCAGGAGGTGGGCATTGGTTTCCACCGGGCCCAGATCGTTGATCGCCACGACCTCGATATCTGTGCGTCCATGCTCGATGATCGAGCGCAAGACCAAACGACCGATACGGCCAAAGCCGTTAATGGCGACGCGAACTGCCATGGGAAAATGCTCCTTAAATTCGGCGCAAGCCGACGCAGACCGCTAACGCGATCTTGTTTGAAGGCGGTTTTGCGACACCCGGCGGTGAAGTCAAGAGCCCGCGCCTTATGTCTAGCGTTGTCATCAACGCTAGAGGTGAAGGGATAGCGATTAGAGGGTTCTCTGGGACCTTAGAGGCGGCTTTTAGCCGCGTCCGCGACCGCTTCAGCGGTGATTCCGAAGGCTTCATAGAGCTTCTCATAGGGCGCGCTGGCCCCAAAGCTGCTCATGCCGACAAAACCGCCTGATTCGCCAATAAAGCGCTCCCAGCCCATGCGCACGCCAGCCTCGACAGCGACGCGAACCTTAGCCTTGCCGATGACGGCGGCTTGGGTCTTGGCCGACTGGCGGTCGAACAGTTCCCAGCAGGGGGTGGAGACGACCCGCGTGCCGATACCGTCGGCCTGCAAGAGGGCGCGGGCGGCCAGGGCGATGGAGACTTCAGAGCCGGACGCGAACAGGGTGACCTTGGCCTCGCCCAGATCGGAAGCAGCCAGTTCATAGGCCCCTTGAGCCGACAGGTTGCTCACCGAAGCGGTGGTGCGGGCGGCCGGAACCTTCTGGCGCGACAGAGCCATAACGGTGGGCATGGTCTTTTCGACAAGGGCCGCTTGCCAGCATTCGGCGGTCTCCACCGCGTCGGCGGGGCGCATGACCAAGAGGTTTGGCATGGCGCGCAAGGAGGCGACATGCTCGATCGGCTGGTGGGTTGGGCCATCCTCGCCCAGACCGATGGAATCGTGGGTCATGACGTGGATGACCCGCGTGCCCATCAGGGCCCCGAGCCGGATGGCAGGGCGCGAATAGTCGGAGAAGACGAGGAAGGTGCCGGAATAGGGAATGACACCGCCATGCAGGGCCATACCGTTCATGGCCGCCGCCATACCAAACTCGCGCACACCATAATGGACATAACGGCCCGCATAGTCGGGGCCGTCAAAGGGTTGCATGCCCTTGACGATGGTGTTGTTGGAGCCGGTCAGGTCCGCCGATCCGCCGATCATTTCTGGGATCGAGGGGATCAGGGCTTCCAGCGCCGAGCCCGAATGGACGCGGGTGGCATTGTTGGGCTTCTCGTCGACCGCCTTGGCGATGTGGGCGCTCAGGGCCTCAAACGCACCAACCGGCAGATCGCCCTTCATGGCGCGGGCGAGGTCAGCGCCCTTGGCTGAGGCCTTGAGGCGGGCTTCCCAGGCCCGGCGCAGCTTGCCGCCGCGCTTGCCGACCTTGCGCCAAGCGCTGGCAATATCGTCCGGCACCTCAAAGGGGGCAGCGGTCCAGCCCATCTTGGCCTTGGAGGCGGCGATCTCGCCATCGTCCAGAGTGCCGTGGGTCTTGGGATTGCCTTCGAAATTGGCCGAACCCTTGCCGATCAGGGTCTTGGCGGCGATCAGGCTGGGACGATCCTGCTTGAGGGCCCATGCCATGGCCCGGCGCAGCGCGCCCATATCGTGGCCATCCACGGCCTTGGTCGCCCAGCCTGCCGCCTTGAAGCGTGCGATCTGGTCGCCAGCTTCAGCCACGCCGACCTTGCCGTCGATGGTGGCGTCATTGTCGTCCCAGATCACGGTCAGCTTGGCCAGCTTCAAGCGCCCAGCCAGCGAGATGGCCTCGTGGCTGACGCCCTCCATCAAACAGCCGTCTCCGGCCATGACCCAAGTGCGGTGGTCAACCAGGTCGTCGCCGTAGCGTGCCGCGAGGCTGCGCTCGGCCATAGCCATGCCGACGGCGGTGGCGATCCCTTGGCCTAGCGGGCCGGTGGTGGTCTCAACGCCGGGGGTGTGGCCAAATTCGGGGTGGCCGGGGGTCTTGGAGCCCCACTGGCGGAAGGCTTCGAGCTCTTGCTTGGTGACGCCCTTAAAGCCGGTCAGGTGCAGCAGCGAATAGATCAGCATCGAGCCATGGCCTGCTGACAGAACGAAGCGGTCACGGTCGGCCCAGTCGGGCTTGGCGGCGTCAAATTTCAGAAACTTGGACCAGAGCACGGTGGCGGCATCGGCCAGGCCCATCGGGGCACCGAGATGGCCGGACTTGGCCTTGCCCACGGCATCCATGGACAACACGCGGATGGCATTTGCCATATCTTGTGGGGTGGCGGTCATGCTGAGGTCCTGATCAGAGACAATATTGCGCCGGAGGTTGCATGCCGCGCCGCTGAGGTCAAGGAAACCCAAGGGGTCGGGGCCCTAAAGGACCGATTGGCACCTAGTCATTGTGCCTGTTTGCATCATAGCTATAGAATAGCCCTCATGTTGAACGCCGGGCGCGGGCCTTTTGTTTGGGCGAGCAACAGACCTTAAGGACGGATGCCATGCGAGACCTCTCCGGAGATAATGCGGTCGATCTGGCCGTTTTGCGGCTGGAACGGGCGGTTAGCCTGCTCGAGGCGCGACTGGGCGAAGTGATGAGCGCGGCACAGCCTGGGGCCTCGGGCCTGTTCGATGAAGACCGCTCGCGTCTGGCCGCTGAACTGGACGCGGCGCGGGCCCGTGAGCAGGCCTTGACGGAGGCCGGACGGCAAGCGTCAAACGCCCTCGGTAAGGCCATTGTCGGGATCAAATCCGCCCTGACCGAAGAGGTTGATCTCTTTTCGAGCCTGATGGCCCCATCGGACGCGGAGGCCTGATCATGGCGCAGATCACCATCGACATTAATGGCAAACCCTATGTGGTCGGCTGTGAGGACGGGCAAGAGGCCCACCTGACCGAGATCGCCGGCGTCTTTGATCAACAGGTCCGTCAGATCGCAGGCGAGGTTGGCACCCTGACCGAGGCGCGACTGTTCTTGATGGCCGCCCTGATGATGGCCGACGATCTGACCGACACCCGCAATCGCTTGGTCAAGGCTCAGGGCGAGGCGGCGCGCTATGCCACGGACATCACCCGCATTGAGCAAAACAGCGCCAAGGCCTTGGACAATGCGGCGCGCAAGATTGAGGCGCTCGTCCATCGTGCTGTCGGTTCAGCAGAGCCTGCTTAAGGCACCCTAGCGGTTAGATTTCATTCGAGGCTTGAGGTCAGGCCCCCGGTCCCCTACCTTAGGGGCGGCGGGTCTTGCTGTGTTTCGCGTCGAAGACTTCTAATCCCGGGGACCTTAATCAACCTCATAGGGACCTGTTCCTGCCCGCGACCGTGGTTTCGGGCATACGGGGCCCACCTGGCAAGCCAGGTCCGAGGGGATTGAACACGTCTTCACGGCTGCTACGGCGCCGCCACCCTTTTTCTATCGGCCTTGGTTGCAGGGT
>JBEGOG010000132.1:0-6843 GCA_041182125.1 Pseudomonadota bacterium | reverse complement strand
GATAATATGGGCGGCAAAGTGCTTCCACGCCGCCAGATCGCTGACCCCGATGGTCAGGTAGCCAAGTTCTGTTACCGCAGCCATATCACGCCACCTTGTTAGAGAAAGAGCCCTTGCGGACCGAGATGTTCTTGATGTCGCTATAGAAGTCGAAGCTCCACGAGCCGCCCTCACGCCCGATGCCGGAATTGCGGCTGCCGCCGAACGGAACGGCAAGGTCGCGCACGAAGAAGCAGTTGACCCATAGGGTGCCTGCGACAACCTGCGAGGCGATACGCATGGCACGGGCCTCGTTTTGACTGAACAGAACCCCGGCCAGACCATATTTGGTGCCGTTGGCCACCGCGATGACCTCGTCGTCGGACTCAAAGGTCTGCCAGGTCAGGACCGGACCAAAGACCTCTTGCTGGGCAATCTCCCAAGCCGGATCAACATGGGCAAAGAGGGTTGGCTGGAAGTAGAGGTCGCCGAAATTGGCCGGTGAGCCGCCCCACAGTGCCTCAGCACCATCGGCCTTGGCCCGCTCGACAAATCCAGCCACCCGATCAAAGTGCTCTTTTGTGATCAGGGGGCCGACGCGGGTGCTGGCATCACGCGGATCGCCGACAACCATATGGCTGGCTGCATCGCGGACCTTGGCCAAGAACACCGCCTCAATAGACTTTTCGACAAGCACGCGGGTGCCTGCCAAGCAGACTTGACCGGCATTCATATACTGGCCTGCTACGGTTTGAGCGGCGGCGTCCAGATCGGCATCGGCGCAGACAATGAAAGGGGACTTGCCGCCCAGTTCCGAGCTCATCGGGGTGATCGAGCGCGCGGCAGCCTGACCAATCAACTGGGCTGACCAATCAACTGGGCCGTGCCCGTCGAGCCTGTAAAGCTGATACGATTGAGATCGCCATGATTGACCAGCGCGTCACCGGCCAACTCGCCAATGCCTTGAACGACATTGAGCACGCCTGCGGGGATCCCGGCCTCGTGGGCAATATCGGCCATCAACGAGCAGGTCATAGGGGCCCATTCGGGCGGCTTGACGACCAAGGTATTGCCTGCCGCCAGCGCCGGACCAACCTTCCACGTGGTCAGCATGAGCGGTGCGTTCCATGGGGTGATCAGGGCCGCGACGCCGGATGGATCATAATGGATATGGTTGGTGACCTCGGGCGAGTCGATGACATGGCCCTGCAGGGTCAGAGCCCAATCGGCGAAAAACTCGATATTTTGCGCCGCACGGGGCACCACGCGGTGGAGGTTTCCGGCCAGCAGCGATCCATTATCCATGGTCTCGACCGCTGCGAGGTCTTTGGCCCTTGCACGAATGCCGTCTGCAAAACGCTTGAGATAGGGAAGTCTGCCCTCGCGACATTGGCCAGATGGGAGCCATCGACGGGGGAGCGGTTCTCGAACCGCTCGGAAGACGAAACGCGGCGACCATCAATCCAATGATCGGTGGAAATCTCGACACCGGCGACGGTGGCTGTGGTGTTCGCCATATTTAGACCTTCCCTAGGCGCGTGGCTCTGTGGTCACGACAGACTGTCAGGCGAAGAAGAACACTGACGCCCTTCATTTCTGACTGCAGTCAGTTTATATAGGCGTTTGGCGGCGTCAAGCGCGCACTGGTCGCGAGCGTGAAATAGTCGTGGCCGTCCATTGACNNCCGAAAGGGTTGCTCTGTAAATCATCATCTTCGTGGGTTCAGACGTGGCAAATCGACAAGAGGCTCAGGGCGCAATGGAGGCGACAAGGTCGGTCGCGGACCAGATCGCACCAGCAGTCGGGCGGCGCGAACGCAACAAGCAAGAGAAGCTCGCGCGGATCGTCAGCGCAGCGCGCGAGCTCTTTCGTGACCGAGGCTTTGCCGAGACCACTACTCAACAGATTGCAGAGGCGGCCGATATTGGAACGGGCACGCTGTTCCTCTATGCGCGCTCCAAAGAGGACCTACTGGTCCTGGTGTTTCGCGACGAAATGGTCGAGACGGCTCGCACGGCCTTCGCCTCCCTTCAGGGGAACGAGCCTTTGCTCGACCAACTGATGCAGGTCTTCATGTCGATGATGGACTATCATCAGCGCGACACCGATCTAGCCCGCATCCTGCTCAAAGAGATCATGTTTCCAAACGCGATCGGGCGCCAAGCGGATATTTCCGAATTGCTGGATATCATCTTTGGCGGCTTGGCCGACCTGATCGCAAAGGCACGCAAGGACGGCCGTTATGCCCAAGGGGCGAACCCGATGCACGTCGCTGAAAACCTGTTTGCGAACTATTATTTCTCGCTTCTGACTTGGCTCGGTGGACGGGTCACGCGCGAGCAGACCGCGCACCGTTTGCGTCAGCATCTGGCCATCACCATCGGCGAAGCGATCTAGCGCCCAGACATATTGACTGCGATCATTTATGATGACACTCATTTCATAAGTGCTGGCGAACCGTGGCACAGTGAAAATGAGAGAGGAACCGTCTTGACCCTCAAGGCTCGATGGGCTGCTGGCGAAGCGACCCTTGGCGCATGGTGTATGATCCCCAGCGCCCTTACGGCTGAGGCCCTTGGTCGGGCAGGCTTTGATTGGGTCCTGATCGACATGCAGCATGGCTGTATGGACTATGAGACGGCCCTGTCCATGATCCGCGCGATCGACCTTAGCGGTGCTGCTCCCATCGTTCGTGTGCCGTGGAATGATCCGGGCATTATCGGCCGTGTTCTTGATGCCGGGGCTCTGGGTGTCGTCATCCCCATGATCCAGTCGGCCGAAGAGGCCCGCCGCGCGGTCGATGCCTGCCTCTATCCTCCCGCCGGTAGCCGCAGCTTTGGTCCCATCCGGGTTGGCCTGCGCGACGGCCCCGGTTATTTCGCCACCGCCAATTCCCGCATTGCTGTCATTCCGATGATTGAGACGGCGCAGGCCTTGGACGAGGTCGATGCCATCGCCTCGACGCCCGGCGTTGATGCGATCTTTGTCGGCCCCTTTGACCTATCCATCGCCCTTGGCCTTCCGCCGGGCGACAATGATGGCAAGCCGGCTTTTGACGAAGCCATCAGCAAGATTGCCGCCGCAGCCAAGCGGGCAGGGATCGCAACGGCGGTCCTGTCCAACGTCAAGGTTGCCCCCTTGAGGCTGAAACAGGGCTTTCAGATGGTCTCCGTCGTGACCGACATTAATGCTCTAACCACAACCGCCCGCGCCGACCTCGAAACGGTCCGCAGCATCGACCCTGAGGTCTGAACCCATGCTAGATCAAGCCACCCGCGCCAAGATCGTCTCGGACCTGTTCGAGACCTACCAGACCCGCAAGGGCCTGCCGCTCCTGTCCAAAGCCTATCCCGGCATCGAGGTCGAGGACGCCTACCGCATCCAAGAGGCCTTTGTCGCCCAGCGGGTTGCAAAGGGCGCGCGGATCAAGGGCTATAAGGTTGGACTGACCTCTAAGGCCATGCAGGAGATGTCCGGCGCGACCGAACCCGACTTCAGTGCCATGACTGATGACCTCTTTATTCCTGAGGGCACACCCATTCCCATGACCCGTTTCTTCGATCCCATGATCGAGATCGAGATCGCTTTTGTGATGAAGGAGGCCCTTTCTGGCCCCGGCATCCTGCCGATGGATGTTGTTCGTGCGACGGACTTCGTCGTGCCCGCCATAGAGATTGTCGATTTCCGCGTCTCGCGCGCTCCGGGCATGAACATCATCGACACCGTCGCCGACCTCGCCGCTTGCGGAGCCGCCGTCTTGGGGGCCAACCCGCGCAGACTGGACACCATCGATATTCGCCGTGTGAAGGGCGAGATCGTACGCAACGGCGTGGTCGAACAGGCGGGAGAGGCCTCGGCAGTTCTGGGCAATCCAGTGACCGCTGTGGCATGGCTCGCCAATAAGCTCGGCGAGTTTGGCGTCAGCTTCCAACCCGGCGACGTGATCCTCACCGGCTCGTTCGTCCGCGCCATTCCCGTCCAAGCCGGAGACGAGATCCTCTGCCGCTTCGACCAGGGTCTTGGCGACGTGGCGACCTCATTTGTGTAACCGTAGTTAGGGGGCAGGGTGCATCGCTCGTTGGAGCGAGCGCGACGTCTGCAGCCAGGCGCACGGACAGAGGTCGATCTTGGCGCTGGAAGACCTAACAGAGCGGCACCTGCACACTTGATGCCCGATTCACCGCTATCTTGGTTAGTCCCACAATCCCACGCTTGTCGCCGTTTCAAACAGGCGTGCCTTTAAGGTGCCTGCAAGGGCTAACCAATTATAAATCAACTCTGATGCGATCCCCTTTTGCAAAGCCTTATTGCGTAAGGCTTTGAGGCCTGTCCTGATGGCTATTTTGTACCCCGAGCGGAACATGGGTGGAACATTAGGCCTGTGGCGTTCAATGCCCCTCAATAGACCCAATTTGCCTCATTCGCCGCCTGGGCTTCGAAAGATCTGATTGGATTGAACAATCCAGATTTTCGAGGCGTTGAGACGAGCCGAGATTACCCCAAGGGGGCTATCAAATAACTGTCTCTTGACAGTGCACACCATAGGCTCCTCTTCGATAGGGTGCGGACAGTCACTCATGCTGGCGGTCCTAGGAAGCGGTCTGGCTCGGACGATCTCCGCTCACTCCGTCCGCAGATCCAAGTTTCGTGAGGTGCGGTCACTCATCAATCCTTGTCCTCTTCCGGAAAATACCACTTGCAAAGACCGACCGTCGGTCGGTAAAGGGTTTGATATAGGTTTGGACTTTAACGTGAATAGGAACCGAAGTTGGCGCGAGTGGTCAAAGCACCGCCGGTGCGTAGAGCAGAGCTTCTTGATGCGGCCCAATTGTTGTTTTTAGAGAATGGATATGATGCCACGTCGATCCAAGACATCATGGTAGGGGCGGGTATCTCTAAGGGTGGCTTTTATCATCACTTCGCTTCCAAAGAGGATATGCTCGCTGCCCTAGTCGACCGGATTACGACCGAAATCGTCGCCCGTTTAGAGCCCATCCTAACAGATAAAAAGGTCAGCGCTCTTACGCGGCTTAACCGAGTCATGGCGGCCGGAACCGAACTGAAGGCCGAAAACGTCCCTGCCATGCGTTATGTGTTTGGGGCGCTTAAGCGGCAGCAAAATAATCATCTCCATCAACGTCTGCAGGCATCAACAACTGAAGTACTGCAGCCAATCCTATGTGACCTCATTTCCGAGGGCGTGGCGCAAGGCATCTTCTCAACATCCGACCCCGCGCTTGTCGCCGAAATTCACCTTGGCATGACCCCAGGAAGGCAGGCGGTCTTGGTCGGAGCACTCCGAGCGCTGGATCGTCATGACCTTAAGACCGCCACGCAATTGGTGGAGGAGCGAATGCATGCTGAGGAGCGTATTCTCGAGCGCCTGCTTGGCCTACCGCCGTCAAGCGTGCAGCTGTTCGATCAAAAAGCACTCCGAAGTCTGCTGAAAAGTCTGGCCTCCGCGTAGATCAAAATGGGTGTCTCGCCCCGTTCCATAGTGCCTATCGATAGGTACGTTGACCCAATCAGGTCGCACCTAAATGTACTTAGAAGGGTGTCCGCATGACTTTCATTGCCTGGCTCGTCTATATTCCGCTTCAGATAATCTGGTTTCCGTTCTCGATGCTTGGAGCCCTTTGGCTAACCTACAAATTGACGGGCCTCAGTATCACCCTTGGCCTATCTCAGACCGCCATCGAAGTCGTCAATGGACGCTGGACCGGGCATGTGTTCGGTCTGCGCAAGGATGTTGCGTCTTATCAGCTGGCGGGAAAGTTGCCCAATAACTCGGTGCTCGGCCTTCGAGTCGCACTCTTCCCGCTGATGGTCGCGCGGTTGATTGCTGGAAGGCCGATTTTATATCCGCAATTGCCAGAGGACGATAAAAGCAGTCTGGCTAACGTGGTCTTCTCCCGCTCGGCTCGCTTTGACGACCTCATCGCATCGCACGCTGACAGTGCGGCTCAATTGGTCATTCTCGGAGCGGGTCTCGACACGCGCGCCTATGGTCCACTTGCGGAGGGCAAGATGGCGATGTTCGAGCTCGACAAGAGTGCGACACAATCATCTAAGCGAGAAGCCTTGAGGCGCGCCAAACTGAATGCGGACCACGTACACTTTGTCGAGGTTGATTTCTCAGACCCCAACTGGATCAGAGCGCTGACCAGCTCACCATATGATCCGTCGCTGAAGACAATCTTCCTATGGGAGGGTGTCACACCCTATCTCACCGAAGCGGAGGTCTATGCCACCTTGGCGGCGATCAAAGCCAACTCAGTGTCAGGCAGCGTTGTCCTACTCGATATTTACGCAAAGCGCTTTCTCGACCTTGGTCGAAAGGGTTTGGCGGCTAAGGCGCTTGAAGCAACAGGCGAGCGGTTTCAGTTTGGCTTAGATTTAAGAACTGATCCTGAGGCCGAGCTTTTAAAGTTTGTCGATTCCACTGGGTACCGCTTGGGGCTGCACTTTTTCCTCGGGTCATCTCACACGTCCGGTCCGTACATGGTGGTAGCAGAGTTGGGCATGTAGTTCGTCGCATAGCTGCTCCGAGGGCAACTCTAGCGTTTTGACGCTACTTTGCGAGCGAGCGTTTGCCCCGAGTTATGAACCTCCGCAGAGGACCGAGCGGTGGCCTGCCACGCGCTAAGTTTGTCGCTTAAGGCTGTGCCTATGACTAGGCTTCGTACGGCCGGCGAGGCGGTTCCTCCTGCTATCCCGTAGGTTGGGCATTAGCAGACTTAGAACAAGGCAAATGACATCGCGCGGCCATCGCGCTCTCGCGTAGAGGCGACCTCGATCACCGCATAATTTGCAATGCCATACCTCGTAAGCCTTTGAGGCCTGTCCTGATGGCTATTTTGTACC
>JBEGOG010000131.1:0-5194 GCA_041182125.1 Pseudomonadota bacterium | reverse complement strand
GGGCTCGCCAGCCTTACCGCGCATCTGCTTGACGGCGTCATTGAGCGCTAGGCCCAAGAGGCTCTGACCATTGATGGCGGTGATATAGTCGCCTGCCTGAAGACCCGCCCGCGCTGCGGGTGTGTCGTCCATGGGCGAGATGATCTTCACCGCGCCCTCTTCGCTGGTCACCTCAATGCCCAGCCCGCCATATTCGCCGCGCGTCTGATCGCGCATTTCGGTCAGGCTTTGCGCATTGAGGTAGCCTGAATGGGGATCAAGCGAGGTGAGCATGCCGTCGATGGCCGCTTCAATAAGCTTCTTGTCCTCCGTGGGGGCCACATATTGGCTCTGCACCGTGGACAGGACATCGCTGAATAGTTCCAGCATCCTGAAAGTATCGCCGCGCGGCGCGTTGGCCGAGGCCAGAGCGGCCTGACTGATATAGGCCATGCTCCCCGCGCCGAGGACAAAGCAGGAAACACCGATCAGGAGGGACTTGCGCATGGCGACCTTGAAATAGCGAGTGAGGCACCCTGTTTGGACAGTGCGTCTTTTCTAAGACGCCGCATCTTTAGGGCACTGAAAAGATCGATAACCGATTTGAGCAAAAGCGAAAGGGCGTGTGGTCAAGATCGAGCCTGCAGCCTGCCTATTTCAGTCTGGTTAACGATAATAGATCCGTGATCGGTGGGTTGGGCGGTCCTATCCCGCGCCGGTGGCGCGCAGGCTCGCCATCCAGCGGGCGGGATCGACGGGCGAGCCGTCGCGGCGGATCTCCATATAGAGCTCTGGCGTTGGCCGGTCTTGATCGCCCATGCGGCCCACCGGTTCCCCCGCCGACAGGGTGCGTCCCGCTTCAGCGGTGGTTTGGTCCATGCCCGCTAGAACCAGATGGTAGCCGCCGCCCAGCCGCAGGATCAAGACCATCCCCCAGCCCTTGAGCGGACCGGCATATTCCACCGTGCCTTGGGTCGGCGCGCGAACACTGGCCCCCTTTTCGGTACGCCAGGTCCAGCCTTCAGACCGTCCGCCGCCTGCCGCCCCGGTGCGCGGTGCCGTCTGGCCAAAGCGGCGGATCAGAGAGCCTGCCGAGGGGTTGATGAAGCGGCTATTGCGAATCTCAGGTCCGGCTGACGGGCCTTGCGGCTCACCTTTGGCCGATGGGCTGGCTTGGCGCGGCAGGCCCTGAAGCAGTTCACGCAGGCTCTTGGCCCGCGCCGCCAGCCTTTTGAGGTCATCACTGGCCAGTTGCGCATCGGCGGTCACGGCCTGTTCCAGCGCAGCCTTTTCTTGCAGCAGGGCCTCGATCTTGCCGCGGCGGTCGGCAATGTCACTTTCAGCGGTGAACAGGGCCTCGCTGGCCGCCGCCGTCTCTCGGCGCACCCGTGCGATCTCTTGAACCTCCGCGCTGAAGCCCTTGGCACGATTGTGCAGTTCGGGGGTGACGGCCCGCATGAGGATCGCCGCCCGGACCGCATCCTTGGCGTTAGACGGGTGGACCAACAGGGCCGGGGGCGGGTTGCGACCATAGAGCTGTAGAGCCGCCAAGAGCCGCGAAAGCTGGTTTTGATTTTTGCCCAGACTGTTGGCCAGCTCACTTTCACGCAGGTTCAGCAGAACCAGTTTGGCGCGGCTATCGCTGGCGGTCTGTTCGCTGCGGTTTTGCTCACTGGCCAGTTGGATCAGTTGGCTGCGCAGGCTGTTGACGTCACGGCGGGCCTCGGTGGCTTGAGCCCGAAAGGTTTCGAGGTCGCGCTGACGGGCCTTGGCGCGGGCCTCGATGCGGGCGAGGTCCTCGCGCGATGGCGCGGCCCCGACCACGACACCGGCGGTCAGAACGAAGATCACGGTCAAGAGAGCGCCGAAGCGAAGCTGCATGGATCCGAGCCTAGCCGATCTGCGCAGGCTCGCCCAGTTGTTAGTCGCGATGATAGGGCGAACCGGCAAGGATGGTGGTGGCCCGGTAGATCTGCTCGGCCAGCATGACCCTTGCTAGGGCATGGGGCCAGGTCTGGATGCCAAAGGCGATGGTTTCCTTGGCGCTGGCCAGAAGGCTCGCATCCAGCCCATCTGCGCCGCCAATGATGATGATCATCCGGCGATGGCCATCATCGCGCAGGCGGCCAATATGGCTGGCCAGATCGCGGGATTTGCGGGCGGTGCCATGTTCATCGCAGACCGCGAGCCAAGCGGGCCCCAAGGCGGAGATCTGGGCCGTCAGGACCTCAGCCTCGGCGGCCTTGCCCGGCTTTCGGCTCTCAACCTCAATGATCTCGACAGGCCCTAGCCCTAGAGCGCGGCCCGTCGCCGTGGCCCGCGCAGCATAGTCCCGCGCCAGCGATGCCTCGGGTGAGGCACCTAAGCGGTGGACCGTCAGAAGCGTGATCTTCATGGGCGGGCTTGTGCAAGGTCCCTCGGATCAGATCCGAGGGGGCCAGATCAGATGGCGATGGGCCGAGCCGGTGGCACAACCGACCAGATCTTCTCGATATTGTAGAAGCTGCGCACTTCGGGGCGGAACAGGTGGACAATGACGTCCCCCGCATCGATCAGCACCCAATCGCAATGGGGCATGCCCTCAACGCGCGCCTTACCAAATCCTGCTTCCTTGAGGGAGCGGATCAGGTGGTCGGCCATAGCGCCGACGTGACGGTGCGAACGCCCAGAGGCCACGACCATACAGTCCGCCACCGAGCTCTTATCCGCTAGGTCGATGCAGACGAGATCTTCAGCCTTGTCGTCTTCGAGACGGGCAAGGATCAGAGCTTCCACAGAACCGGCGGGAAAATCGGCCGACAGGGCAGGAGCGCTGTCAGTCGAGGGGTCTATTGATGAGGCGTCGGCGAGGTTTGCCGAGGTCTCGGTCGCGCTTGGCGCGGTCTCACGATTCAGCGTGAAACTCCTTTTTAATCGTCATGAATAAAGACCTTATCACATCTAAGTGCCGGGGTCACCGTTGATCTGAATCAGCTTTTTGGGGGCCGGTGCCCTGCTCGGATCGCTGAGGAAGACACGTGATTGAGCGGGGCATTGAGATAGACCCAGGCAGGGGCTTGGCGGCTTGCGAGCCCTCGGCTGGCGGCATCGTCGATGCGCGAGCCTGCAAAACGCTTGGCCGCTGGGGCAAAGCGGCTACGCAGCAAGCTACCCGGACGGGCAATGACCGCGACGGGCATGAGGTGCATGATCTGTAACCAGCCGCGCCAACGGTGGAACTGTGCCAGATTGTCCGCACCCATGATCCAGACGAACTGGACCCCGGGATGGCGGGCCTTGAGGGCGCGCAGGGTATCGATCGTGTAGCGGGCCCCGATGCGGGACTCTACATCCGAGACGATCATCGACAGGCCTTGGCTGGCGGTCTTGGCGACATCCCGGGTCTGGGCCATACGCTCGGACAGGTCTGCCGTTTGGCCAGCGGGCTTTAAGGGGTTTTGCGGTGAGACCAGCCACAGGACCCGGTCGAGGTCGAGATGGGCCATAGCCGTGCGGGCCACATGGGCATGGCCCGAATGTGGGGGATTAAAGGAGCCTCCGAACAGACCGACCCTTTGACCCCGCTCCAGGTGAAACCCGGGACGCAGCGCCTTGGGACGACCGGCGTCAGGGCCGCGTCTGGCCTGTCCCGCGAACCACATATTTGAATGTCGTCAGTTGTTCGGCCCCAACGGGCCCCCTTGCGTGTAACTTGTCGGTGGCGATGCCGATCTCGGCCCCAAAGCCAAATTCGCCGCCATCGGCAAATTGGGTCGAGGCATTGACCAGCACGATGGCCGAATCGACCTCAGCGATGAAGGCTTCAGCCACAGCAGCATTTTCGGTGATGATCGCGTCCGTATGGCCTGAGCCATAGAAGCGGATATGCTCGGCGGCTCCGGCAAGCCCGTCGACGATCCTGACCGACAGGATTGGCGCGAGATATTCGGTGGTCCAGTCTTCGAGCGTGGCCGGGATCATCTGGGGCACGAGGGCGCAGGCCGCCTCATCACCGCGCAGTTCACAGCCCTTGGCCAAAAGGTCGGCGGCAATGGGCATAAGCAGGCGCTCCGCCGCGACCTTGTCGATCAGCAAGGTTTCGAGCGAGCCGCAGACCGACACCCGGCGTAGCTTGGCATTGACCACGATGGCTCTGGCCTTGGCGAGGTCGGCATCTTGGTGGACGAAGGTGTGGCAAAGGCCCTCAAGGTGGCCCAGAACCGGCGCGCGGGCATCGGCTTGGACGCGGGCGACAAGGCTCTTGCCGCCGCGCGGAATGATCAGGTCAACGCAGCGATGGCCCTGACTGTCCTTCAGGCCAGCAAGGATCAGGCCCACAGCATCACGGTTAGTCGTTGGCACGGTCTGAACGCAGGCGGCGGGCAGGCCAGCGGCCTCAAGCCCTGCCGTCACTGCGGCGTGGATGGCCATATTGGAGGCGAGACATTCGGACCCACCGCGCAGAACGGCCGCATTGCCTGAGCGAATGCAGAGGGCGGCAGCGTCGGCGGTGACGTTCGGGCGGCTCTCATAGATGATGGCAATGACGCCGATGGGGGTGCGCACGCGGCTGAAATCCAGACCATTTGGGCGCACCCAATGGTCGGTGACCCGGCCCAGCGGATCAGGGATCTGAGAAACCGCTTCAAGCCCCGCTGCCATGGCCTCGATGCGGTCAGGATTGAGCATCAGGCGTTCTAACATTGGGCCGGTGACGCCATTGGCCTCAGCGGCGGCAAGATCCTTGGCATTGGCGGCCAAAATAGTGCCTGCTGCAGCGCGGACAGCCCCAGCCATGGCGAGGATCGCAGCGGTCCGGGTCTCGGCGGAGGACAGGCGCAGGGCCTCAGCGCCGCGCCGGGCCGCCTCGCCCATCGCCGCCATCACCCCATCAAGGCTTTTGCTCTCTTCGATCATAACTCCGCTTTGCCGCCTGAAAGGGAGCTTGGCAAGCAGAACAAGTGAGAGGCGCTGGAATTGGCAGGGTCGAGAAGGCTGGGCTTAGCTGTGAAGAAGGGCCAGATCGTCCGCATGGATCAGTGTCGGACCGCCCGAATAGCCGAGGATCGCTTCGATCTGACTGGATTTAACCCCCTGCACCCGCTCGGTCTCTGACGCGTCATAACGCACCAGACCTCGGGCAAATTCGCGGCCATCTTCGCCGACAATGGCGACCGCATCGCCCTTTTCAAACCGGCCTTCGACGGCGCGCACGCCAGCAGGCAAGAGGCTCTTG
>JBEGOG010000130.1:0-5550 GCA_041182125.1 Pseudomonadota bacterium | reverse complement strand
AACTAAACAACCAAGTCATACAAAGCAAGGGAAACTTTCGAAACCCAAACCCGCAAAACCGGCCACCGCCTCAGCGAGCGCGGCTTGTAGGATGGGGGCCCACTTATAGCAAGGCGATTTTTGCACTGCGGTACAATTAGCTGTGCAGCCTAGTCCTCAAGGATCCCATCCATGAAGTCGAACACCGCCGCCTTATAGAGACCATGGGCTATGGCCGAGAAATGGTCACACCCCGGCAATCGGGTGGCTCGGGCTCCATGGATCACATCAGCGAGGCCTTGGGGGTCTCCGGCCAGCTCATCCCGGGTTCCCGCCACGACCAAGGTTGGTACGCCCAAGCGCTCTAGCGCCTCTCGGTCCAGGCTCGACCTTGGTGAGCGGCTACAGGCGGCGAGGGCAAGACGGTCCTCCCCCTGCTCATCGGCAAAATGACGGAAACTTTGGTAGAGCGGATTGCTAATGGTCGACGGATCATCGGCCTCCATGGCCAAGGCCAGCCCGTCCGTGCGCTCTGACGGCTGCAACATCTTGGACCCAATGCCGCCCAAGATCAGGTTCCAGAACCGATCGGGCGCCTGCATCGCCGTGGCCAGCGCCACATGCGCGCCCATCGAATAGCCCATCAGATCGACCTTCTGCAGATCCAGATGATCCATCAGGGCCAGAACATCCCCGGCCAAGGCCGCGCGATCATAGGCGGCTGGGTCATGCGGCTTGGCGCTTTTGCCATGGCCGCGAAGATCGAGGGTCACACAGCGCAGCCCCTTGTGCTTGACCGCATGGACCCATCCGGTCCGGCCCCAATTCTCATGACTGTTGGACGAAAAGCCGTGGATCAGCAGCAGTGTATTGACCGGGCCGGGGCCGGTGTCGGTGAAGTGGATGTCAAAACCGTCGGATAGGAACAGGGCCATGGTCTGGTCTCTTTAGGAATGTCTCCCCTCAGCCTGACCCAACCTGTTGTTCTGGGCAAGGGCTGCCCGCTCATCCGGCGTATTGGCCCCCCTTAGGCGCAGAGCAATATCTTCCGCAGGACGAAATGGCCTTAACCCCGCCCGCTCGACCAGACGCCGCAGCGGCCAGTCGGCCTTGGCGTGCGGATCGATGGCAGTCAGGGGCAAGACCATCGGCAGAGGATAGGTCTCATAATAGCCCCCCTCTGCAGGCTCTAAAAGCGGCCCAAGGTCATCAGAAGTCAGGGTCGGGGCGTCGACGGCCAAGATTAGGGCGCGGTTGCAGCCCTCTTGCCTCAGCCGGTCCGCCGCCGCCACGATACCGCTGACCGGACCGGCTTGAGGGCTGGGATCAAGCACAAAAGGAAGACCATAGTCACCTCCAGCTGTCAGAACGCTCGATGCCCCGAGCGCGCGGGCCAGATCAGCCACCCGATCCACCGCCCTTTGGCCACCCCAATCGAGCAGCGCCTTGTCCTTCCCCATGCGCGAGGAGGCTCCGCCAACCAAAATGACCGCCCCTAAACGACTGGTCGTGGGGATAGGCTTCGGTAAGAGCAGGTCCTGTTGCTCCTGAACCAATGACACCATCCAGCGCCGCACCGCCCGCAGCCGCGCCGTGGTCTTGAGGTCTTGGTGCACCGACATCCAGAACGACCGCTCTATCCGCACCTGCTTGGGCAGCACCCTCACAAGGCCCGGCATCTGGGCGGCCATAAAGTGGGGCAAGACCCCCAGTCCCGCCCCGGCCAGCACCAATTCCATCTGGGCGCGGATCGATGAGCTCATCAGGCGGGGACGCAGATCGGGCAGCACCTCATCCAGATAGCGCAACTCCGGCGCATAGATCAGGTCATCGACATAGCCGACCAGCTGATGGTCCCGCAGCGCCTCAAGGCTCTTGGGGTGGCCCCACTCGGCCAGATGGACGCTGGAAGCATAGAGGCCCAACTCATAGTCGGTCAGTTTTTCGACCATGAGGCGCGCTGATCTGGGCGGGCTTAAGGTCACCGACATATCGACCTCGCGCATGGAGGGGGAAAGGGAGCCGGAATTGGACACCAGCTCGATGGTCAGGCCCGGCTGGGTGCGGATGAAGGCCGGAAGGGCGGGGGCGAGGATCTGGCCGCCAAAGCCTTCGGAGACGCTGATGCGCACCGTGCCGGTCACCCCGCCCGAGGCATCGGCCTCGCTGGCGGTGTCGATTGCGGTTTCCACTGACAGGCCCGCCTCGCGCAGCCGCGCCCCCGCCGCCGTCAGTTGCAGGCCCTTGGGCGAGCGCACCAGAAGGGTAGATTTGAGGCTGGCCTCCAGCCGCTGGATACGCCGCCCCACTGTGGTTGGGTCCATGTGCAGGCGCAGGGCGGCCCCGGCCAGCGAGCCGCTGCGGGCGGCGGCCATGAATACGCGAAGATCGTCCCAATCCTTCATGCCTAGACCTTAACTGCGAAATTGCAGGCTTAGCACGGAATATTTGCAGCATACGGCGGCGAACCAAAATGTTAGCCAGAGACCCTAGGCTTTATATAGCAGCCCCCTTTCAGGAGACGCCCCATGCGCGACATCCATCATTTCGTGAACGGCCAGAGCCTGACCGGCACATCGGGCCGCTTTGGCGATGTCTTCAACCCCAACACCGGCGAGATCCAGGCGCGGGTCCAGTTTGCCACCGATGCCGAGATGGACCTTGCGGTCCAGGCCGCCGCCAAGGCGCAGATCGGCTGGGCCAACACCAATCCCCAGCGCCGCGCCCGTGTCATGTTCGACTTCAAGCGCCTGCTCGAAGACAACATGACCGAGATGGCCGAGCTGCTCTCGTCCGAGCACGGCAAGGTCATCGCCGACTCCAAGGGCGACATCCAGCGCGGCTTGGAAGTGATCGAGTTCGCCTGCGGCATCCCTCACCTCTTGAAGGGCGAATATACCGAAGGCGCAGGCCCCGGCATCGACGTCTATTCCATGCGCCAGCCCTTGGGCGTCGTCGCCGGGATCACCCCGTTCAACTTCCCGGCCATGATCCCCATGTGGATGTTTGGCATTGCGGTCGCTACCGGCAACAGCTTCATCCTCAAGCCCTCGGAGCGGGACCCGTCCTTGCCCGTGCGTCTGGCCGAGCTGTTCATGGAAGCGGGCGCTCCTGCTGGCGTCTTGAACGTCGTCCACGGCGATAAGGGCGCGGTCGATGCGATCCTGCACCACCCCCTGATCAGGGCCGTCAGCTTCGTCGGCTCTTCGGACATCGCGCAATATGTCTATGCCACCGGCACCGCCAACGGCAAGCGGGTCCAGGCCATGGGCGGGGCCAAGAACCACGGCATCATCCTGCCCGACGCCGATCTGGATCAGGTGGTCAAGGACCTGTCCGGCGCGGCCTTTGGCTCGGCCGGAGAGCGCTGCATGGCCCTGCCGGTCGTCGTTCCCGTCGGCAAGAAGACCGCCGATGAGCTGCGCGAACGGATGGTCAGCGAGATCCAGTCCCTTCAGGTCGGAGTCTCCAACGACCCTGCCGCCCACTATGGGCCCGTCGTCTCGTCCGCCCACCGCGACAAGATCGCCTCCTATATCCAGATGGGTGTCGACGAGGGCGCGGAACTGGTCGTCGATGGCCGCGATTTCAGCCTTCAGGGCTTCGAAAAGGGCTTCTTCATTGGCCCCAGCCTGTTCGATCAGGTCAAGCCAACCATGCGCTCCTATAAGGAAGAGATCTTCGGCCCCGTGCTGCAGATCCTGCGCGCCGAGACCTTCGAAGAGGCCCTGACCTATCCGTCAGACCATCAGTATGGCAATGGCGTGGCGATCTTTACCCGCAATGGCCGCGCCGCCCGTGAATTTGCTGCCCGCGTCGAGGTCGGCATGGTCGGGATCAATGTGCCCATCCCCGTGCCGGTCGCCTATCACACCTTTGGCGGCTGGAAGCGCAGCGCCTTTGGCGACACCAATCAGCATGGCATTGAGGGCGTGAAGTTCTATACCAAGATCAAGACCATCACCGCCCGCTGGCCCGAAGGGGCTGTCGAAGATTCGGCCTTTGTCATTCCAACCATGAAGTGAGACCGGCATGGACTTTGCCTTAAGCGAAGATCAACGCGCCATCCAAGACCTTGCCGCCAGTTTCGCAGCAACCGAAATGGCACCCTTCTCGGCCCAGTGGGACGAGGAGAGCCACTTCCCCGTCGATGTTATGCGCAAGGCCGCAGCCTTGGGCTTTGCGGGCATCTATGTGAGTGAGGATGTGGGCGGTACGGGGCTGGGGCGCCTCGATGCGGCCCTAATCTTCGAGGCCCTGTCCAAGGGGGACGTCTCGACGGCGGCCTTCATGTCGATCCACAACATGGCCTCGTGGATGATCGACCGGTTTGGCTCCGAGGTCCTGCGCCAGAAATATCTGCCGCGCCTGACCAGCATGGAGCTGATTGCCAGCTATTGCCTGACCGAGCCGGGGGCAGGGTCTGATGCGGCCAGCCTCGCGACCCGCGCGGTGCTGGACGGCGACCACTATGTCCTGAACGGGACCAAGGCCTTTATTTCCGGGGCGGGGGTCTCGGACCTCTATATCGTCATGGCCCGTACCGGGGCCGCAGGACCCAAGGGCATCTCGACCTTCGTTGTCGAGCGGGACACGCCGGGCCTGTCCTTCGGAGCCAATGAGCGCAAGATGGGCTGGAAGAGCCAGCCCACCGCCATGGTCAATTTCGACAATGTGCGGGTGCCGGTCGAAAACCGCGTCGGCAATGAGGGCGAAGGCTTTCGCTTTGCCATGATGGGTCTGGACGGCGGACGGCTGAACATCGCCTCCTGCTCTCTGGGCGGCGCGGCGCTGGCGCTGGAAACGGCCAAGGCCCATCTGGAGACCCGCAACCAGTTCGGCCACCCTCTAAAAGACTTCCAAGCCCTGCAGTTCAAGCTGGCCGACATGGCCACCGATCTGGAGGCGGCACGGCTGATGGTCTATCGCGGTGCCGATGCCATGGATCAGGGCGATCCCCGTGCCACGCAATATTGCGCCATGGCCAAGCGGTATGGCACCGATGTCGGCTTTGATGTGGCCAATCAGGCGCTGCAGCTGCATGGTGGCTATGGCTATCTGCGCGACTATCCGCTGGAGCGCATCGTCCGAAGGCGCCAACGAGGTCATGCGCGTGATCATCGCGCGGGAGCTGTTTCGTCCATGAGTGAGGCTGTCCTCGTCCACGTCGAAAAGGGTGTTGGACGCCTGACCCTGAACCGGCCTGAGGCGCTGCACGCCCTGACCCTAGACATGTGCCAGATCATGACCGACGCCCTGCTGCGTTGGCGCGATGATGCGGCCGTTGAGCTTGTACTTCTCGACCATACCGGCCCGCGCGGCTTTTGCGCAGGCGGCGACATCCGCATGCTGGCCGAAAGCGGAGCGGGCGACGGAGAAGAGGCGCGAGCCTTTTTCCATCTGGAATACCGGCTCAACCACCTTTTGATGACCTATCCCAAGCCGGTCGTCGCCCTGATGGACGGGGTGGTGATGGGCGGGGGCGTCGGCATTGCCCTGCCCGCCCGTTATCGCGTGGCCACAGAGCGCACGACCTTTGCCATGCCTGAGACCGGCATTGGCCTCTTTCCC
>JBEGOG010000129.1:0-5238 GCA_041182125.1 Pseudomonadota bacterium | reverse complement strand
GCCCCATGCCCGCAGGATTCTGGTCGCATTGGGCGAAAGCTGGAGGCCCGCCCCGACCTCGCCCAGTTCACTGGCCCGTTCGCAAACAATCGAAGCAATGCCCTTTTTTGCAAGGGCAAGCGCCGCCGCGAGGCCCCCGATCCCCGCGCCAACAATGACCGCGGTTAGGGCTTCTGAAGGATTGTGCGATTGCGCCATCACGTGACGCGGCTCCAAACCGCGAGGGACCGGCGTCGCGCCGGGGCAGGCGACACACGCTCTTGATCAGACAGTTTTGGGCGAGAGGATGATCTGCTCATGGTCCACCCGTTGGTCAATTGAGCTGGAAAGTCAATCGACTTAGCCTCTTGGGGCAGGGCCCAAACCGCAACCCATCGCGCCGCCAAAGGCAAGGTCCACCGGTCCGGTTGGTGCGACATCAATGCGCCAATCGAGGAGCCGCGCAAATCCCCCATCAAGCTGTCTCAACAGGTTGACCGGAGGACCATTGATGGCCATCTGGTGAAACTGTGGCCTGACCGCCCGCGTGATTGACCGCCTGCGCAAGGGCGCGACCGATGGTCGGGCCGCAGGGGCCGTAGACCACCGTTATTCTTGAGCAGAACGAACGACTTTGCAGCCGCCTCGCGGGCTAGGCCTGAATGTTTAGGTGTGCCGGGAAGGGCGGGGTTCCCCCTTTGACCAGGTCCGATCGGTCGCTGGTCATCCGCAGCGTGAAGCCCAAAAGCGCTTAGACCCAGCAGGCACCGCAGAAAGATATCGATCTCGCAGCCAATCGACTGCGAGCATGGAGAGGTTAAGTCATGCACGTTCAGATTATGGACGATGTGTTTGGTGCCTTAGCCGACACATCCGCCGAGG
Source organism: Pseudomonadota bacterium (assembly GCA_041182125.1). Taxonomy (GTDB): domain Bacteria; phylum Pseudomonadota; class Alphaproteobacteria; order Caulobacterales; family Caulobacteraceae; genus CAISGS01. The sequence continues at coordinate 4,377 of JBEGOG010000129.1, read as the reverse complement.
CCGCCAATATGAAGGCGCGGGCCGATTGGCTCAGTCTCTTGACGGATCGGATTAAATCGTGGGCCTGACGCAAGAGGCTGCCGCGGATCGGCTCGGCATCACGCATCCGCGATTGAACGATCTTTTGCGGGGCAGGCTAGGCACGTTTTCCTTGGATGCCCTCGTCAATCTTGCGACAGCCGCCGGTTGAGTTTTGGAAATCCGCGCGGCGAATGCCGCCTAAGGGTGCCCAACCGGATCAAATCCGCTTTAGCGTTTCAAGCTTTTGATGAAACAGCCCCCAAAAGTCCACTGCCGACGTCGTGGAAAGGACTGGTGGAGCTGAGCGGAATCGAACCGCTGACCTCTTCATTGCGAACGAAGCGCTCTACCAACTGAGCTACAGCCCCCTTGGGGAGCGGGCAGATAAGGGCGGCACGGAGCGGCTGTCAAGCGGGTTGGGTAGGTTGGACGAGGTGTCGTGCTCTGGCATGGCCAATTTCTTGCCAGCATCTTGGGGTGCAGATAGAAACGAACTGTTCAGCGCCGCGCCGAGCACCTTCGGACCGCAACAGGAATCCCTATGACCAGCTTTTTACAATCTATTGTCAGCTCCCTGATCGGCCTTCTGGTGTTGGTCTTGGTCATCAATGCGGTGATGAGCTGGCTCGTTGCCTTTGACGTCATCAACCTACGCAATCGGCTAGTCTATTCGATCTCGCGCACGCTGGATGCGATCAGCAATCCGGTCTTGGCGCCCGTGCGACGGATCATGCCCAATATGGGCGGCCTCGATATTAGTCCGGTCATTACGATCATCGTCCTGCAGGCCGCAGGGCAATATCTGGTGCCTTGGCTGTTCGCCCCCCTCCGCGCCATCATCGGCTAAGGATGATCGCGACTTGACCGCCAAGATCGCTGTGCGCCTGACCCCTCGCGGGGGGCGTGATGGGATAGATGGCTGGTCAGAAGATGAGGCCGGGCGCGCTTTTCTCAAGGTACGGGTCAGCGCGCCGCCGGTTGAGGGCGAGGCCAATGAGGCGCTGGAGCGGGTCTTGGCCAAGGTGCTGAAGGTGTCCAAATCTAGCGTTCGTGTGGTCAGCGGCACCACCGCGCGGCTCAAACAGGTCGAGATCGCGGGGCTGAAACAGGACGAGGCCATGGCGCGGCTAGGCTTTGCTCCGCCCTAGGGTCATGGGGCCTATCTCATCGGGCCTTTTTGGGCCTAAGCTCTATCAAAGAACGCGGATCGGGACGAAACGACCATGGCAAGCTTGCGCAAGACAGCCCTTTTGGCGGGCGGTGTGATTTTGGCGCTTGGCGCCGTGGTGGCGGTGCGGACCGCGACCTTTAAGGCCCCCGCTGGGGCGGATTTTAGCCAGATCAAGCTGGCGACGGCTCCAGCCATTGATCAGGCGCTAGCCGCCCAGCACCTGTCGCAAGCGATTCAGATCCCAACCATCTCGCACCAAAACCCAGCCGACAATCAGCGCGAACAGTGGACGCGGCTGCATGATTGGCTGGCCAGTACCTATCCGGCCTCCCACGCGGCCATGACCCGCGAGATCGTGCTCAACAATAGCCTTGTCTATACATGGCAGGGCAGCGACCCAAGCCTCGCCCCGATCATCCTGATGGCCCACCAAGATGTGGTCCCGATCAGCGAGGGAACCGAGAAGGACTGGCGTCACCCCCCCTTTGCCGGCACCATTGCCGAGGGCGCGGTCTGGGGCCGGGGCTCGGTCGATGATAAGGGCTCGCTGGTCGGTCTGTTTGAGGCGACTGAGGCCCTAATCAAGTCCGGCTTTAAACCCAAACGCACCATCTATCTTGTCTCTGGCGAGGATGAAGAGGCGGGCGGCGCAGGAGCCAAGGCGGCCAGCGATCTTTTAAAGTCGCGCAAGGTCAAGGCCCTGTTCACGTTGGATGAGGGCAGCGTCATCCTATCGGACCATCCCGTCACAGGCGGCCCTGCAACCCTTATTGGCGTGGCGGAAAAGGGCTATGCGACCTTGCGCATCGAAGCTGCCGGGCAAGGCGGTCATTCCTCCGCCCCGCCCAAACAGACGGCTGTGGTGAGCCTCGCCCAAGCGGTGATCGCCATCAATGACCGCGCCTTCCCCATGAGGTTCGAAGGCCCCGGCGCAGAGATGATGCGCTATCTGGCCGCCCATGGCAGCGCGGTGACCAAGATGGCGGTGGCCAATAGCTGGCTCTTTGGCCCCTTGCTGGTGGGCCAGATGGGCGCTTCGGCAACGGGCGCGGCCATGCTGCACACCACCATTGCCCCAACCATGCTGTCCGGGTCGCCGAAGGAAAATGTTCTGCCTCAGACGGCGACGGCCTGGATCAACTACCGCCTCGCCCCCTCCACGTCATCGAGCCAAGTCATGGCCAAGGCGCAGGAGGCCACCAAGGGCCTGCCCGTGACCTTGAGCTGGGAAAAGGCACCGCGTGAGCCATCGCCGGTCTCGTCCACCACCTCTGAGGGGTGGAAACTGATCGCGGCGACCGCCAATGCCGCCAAGCCTGGCTCTCCGATCGCGCCGTCACTGGTCATTGCCGGGACCGACAGCCGCAGCATGACCCCCGTCTCCACCGACGTCTATCGCTTCCAGCCGATCCTGTTCGCCATGAACGACACCAAGATGATCCACGGCACCAATGAGCATATGACACTGGATAATCTGGCCCGCATGACGACCTACTATGCGCAACTGATTGCCACAGCGGCGGGCTGACCCCTTGGACGCCCGGCGCGGGCAGGTTATGGGCTAATCTCATGAGCCGTGACACCGACCCCTCTGCCAAGATGCATTCGCAAAAGCCCAGCGCCTTTGGCGAAGGGTTCGTGCTGGACTGTTGGTACTTTGCCGCCCTTGGCCAAGACCTCAAGCCGGGCAAGTTGCAGCGCTATGAAATCCTCGGCGAGCCGGTGCTTCTAGGCCGCACCCAAGCGGGCGAGGCCTATGGTCTGCGGGACATCTGTCCTCACCGCGCCGCGCCGCTCTCTGCAGGCAAACTGACCCGCGATGATGCCGGTCATGAGGCCGTTCAGTGTCCCTATCATGGCTGGCTGTTTCGCACCGATGGGGTCTGTAGCAAGATCCCGTCTCTGGTCGAGGAACAGGGCATGGATGTCGAGCGCATCCGTGTGCGCCGTTTCCCGGTCAGCGAGAGCCAGGGCCTGGTCTTTATCTGGATGGCCTCTGATCCGCGAAACGAAGCTGTGCCAGACCACGCGCCCCAGATCTTCCCCGGCGTCGTCGGTGGCAAGCCCAAGCTGGTCGACAGGATGGTGTTTGATGTCCATGTCGATCATGCCGTCGTCGGCCTGATGGACCCCGCCCACGGCCCCTATGTCCATGCCCAGTGGTGGTGGCGTTCGGCCAAGAGCCAACATGCCAAGGCCAAACGGTTCGCCCCGCGCGAGGCCGGCTTTGCCATGGTCCGGCACGAGCCCTCTAAGAACAGCCGCGCCTATGCCATTTTGGGCGGCGAGCCCCTGACCGAGATCACCTTCCGCCTGCCCGGCCTGCGCTGGGAGCATATTACGGTCGGCAAGCGTCAGGTCCTGTCCCTGACCTGCCTGACGCCCATGTCTGAGACCAAGACCCGCATCACCCAAATCGTCTGGTCCGACCATCCGATCTTTGGCCTGATTGCGCCCTTCTTTGCCGCCGGGGCGCGGGCCTTCCTGCGTCAGGATGGCGATATGGTGAACCTGCAGAACGAAGGCCTGAAATATGACCCCTCGCTGCTGTGGATCGACGATGCCGACCGTCAGGCCAAATGGTACCAAGCCCTCAAACGCGAATGGGCCGCCAGCCGCAAGGAGGCCCGCCCCTTCGTCAATCCGGTCGAAGAAACGGTTCTCAAATGGCGCAGCTAGCGCGCGCTGAGACGCGATTGAGAAGTCCTATGGCGCATCGTCTGAGTGCCCAGTAAAAGAGCCCCATGACCCAATCAGACGAACCGAAAAAGGGCTGGTTCCAGCGCCTTGCCGATGGGCTGACGCGCTCGACGCGGCAGATGACCGAGCAGGTGGTGGCGGCCATCGTCAAGCGACCGCTCGATCAGGCCATGCTCGACGATCTGGAAGAGATGCTGATCGAAGCCGATCTGGGTCCCGCCGCCGCTGGTCGCGTCGCGGAGGCCTTTGGCAAGGCCCGGTTTGGCCGCGAGGCCTCTGACGCCGAGATCAAGGCCTCACTGGCCGAGGCGGTCGCCGCTGAGCTCTTGCCGCGCCAAGGCCGGTTTGATCCCCTGTCGGGACCTAAGCCCTATGTGGTGCTGTTTGTCGGGGTCAATGGATCGGGCAAGACGACGACGCTGGGCAAGATCGCCGCCGACCTAACGGGGCGCGGGGCTAAGGTGCTGATTGCGGCAGGCGACACC
>JBEGOG010000128.1:5275-9390 GCA_041182125.1 Pseudomonadota bacterium | reverse complement strand
GCTGGCGGGGCGTGAGGGCTATGAGGTCACGCAAGGCACGGCCACGCTGAACGGTGAGGACCTGTTCGCGCTGGAGGCCAATGAGCGGGCGGCCAAGGGTCTGTTTCTGTCGTTCCAATATCCGCTGGAAATCCCCGGCGTGCCCAGCCTGACCTTCATTCGCACTGCCCTGAACGCCCAGCGCAAGGCGCGCGGCGAGGACGAGATCGGTGCCCCGGCCTTCCTGAAACTCGCCCGCGAGAAGGCGGCCAGCCTGAAGATCGACTTCGATATGCTCAAGCGGCCGCTCAATGTCGGCTTCTCAGGTGGTGAGAAGAAGCGGATGGAAATCTTTCAAATGGCGATGCTTTCGCCGAAATTCCTGATCTTGGACGAAACCGATTCCGGGCTCGATATCGACGCCTTGCGGATCGTGTCAGAGGGGGTCAACGCCCTGCGCTCGCCCGAGCGGGGGATGTTGGTCATCACCCACTATCAGCGCCTGCTCGACTATATCAAACCGGACCGGGTCCATGTGTTGGCGGCGGGCAAGATCGTTGCGTCAGGTGGCCCAGAGCTGGCCTTGGAACTGGAAGAGACCGGCTATGACCGGTTTGCGCAGGTCGCAGCATGAGCCTAGCGCTCGCCCTTCAAAGCGGGGATGTCGCGTCCCTGCCCAGTCGCCGCGACGAGGCTTGGCGCTATACAGACCTGCGCGCCGCCTTGCGGGCCATTCCCGCTGCGTCGCCTAAGGATGAGGCCGCGGTACCGGCTGGACCGTTCGCGGCGTTGGATGCAGCGGAGAGCATCGTCATCATCAATGGCTTTGGTCCAGACCGGCTGACCATTGCATCGGGTGAACATCGCACGGTGTGCCTTCGTTTCGTCTCATCAGAGGCGGCCAGTGCGCACCATGCGGCGCTGGCTATTGAGGTCGCCGAGGGCGGTTCTTTAACCCTGCTGGAGAGCCATGAGGGGCTCGGTCAGACCTATGTCAGCGATATTGCCGTAAGCCTCCACATCGGGTCTGACGCGACCGTTGAGCGAGTTTCGATCCTTAACGACAGCGCAGAGGCCATCAGCGTTGTCACGGCGACAGTCGATCTGGCCGCCAATGCCACGTTCAACCAAACGGTCCTGACCACTGGGGGCAAGCGCCAGCGGTTTGAGACCCATGTAAACCATCCGGGGCAGGGCGCCTCGGTGCGTCTGGACGGGGTCTATCTGCTCGGCGACGCGCGTCACAGCGATCAAACCACGGTCGTCACTCACCAGGGCGAGGGCGGCACGACCAGCCAACTGACCAAGGGGGCCGTGCGTGACGGTGCTCGCGCCGTCTTCCAAGGCAAGATCACCGTCGAGCGCGGCGCAGACCAGACCGATGCCCGCATGGGCCACCACGCCCTGATCCTGTCGGAGCGGGCGGAAATCGACGCCAAGCCTGAGCTTGAGATCTATGCCGACGACGTCTCCTGCGCCCATGGCAATACTGTTGGTGCGTTGGACGAGGAAGCCCTGTTCTATATCCGCTCGCGCGGGGTTCCGCTGATCGAGGCGCGCGCCCTGTTGATCAGTGCCTTTGTCGGCGAAGTTACCGACCGCATTAGCCATGAGGGCGCGCGGCAAGTGGCGCAGGACTGGCTCTTGGCCTCTGGCATGGGGGCATCCTGATGGGTTTTGATGTCGCCAAGGTCCGCGAAGAGTTCCCGATTCTGGCGCGCCAGGTCCACGGCAAGCCGCTGGTCTATCTGGACAGCGCCGCCTCCTCGCAAAAGCCGTGGACGGTGATCGAGGCGATGAGCCGGGTCATGGAATCCTCCTATTCGAACGTCCATCGGGGTCTGCACAGCCTCGCCAATGAAACCACCGAGGCCTATGAAGCCGCGCGCCGCAGTGTCGCTAAGCTGATCCATGCCGGTTCGGTCGATGAGATCGTCTTTACCAAGGGCGCGACTGAGGCGATCAATCTGGTCGCGGCCTCGTTCGGTCAAAGGCTGGTGGAAGGCGACGAGATCATCCTGTCGGTGATGGAACATCACGCCAATATCGTGCCTTGGCACTTCTTGCGTCAGGCCAAGGGCGTGGTTTTGAAGTTCGTTCCTGTGTCGGACGAGGGTGAGTTGGATATGGACGCCTATCGCGCCCTGTTCAGCCCGCGCACTCGGCTGGTCTCGCTGTCACACATGTCCAACGTGCTGGGCACCGTTAATCCTGCTGCAGAGATCGTGGCCATCGCCCATGTCCACGGCGTGCCGGTGCTGCTCGATGGCTGTCAGGCCGTGGTCCACGAGACCGTCGACGTTCAGGCTCTGGATGCCGATTTCTACGTCTTTTCCGGTCACAAGCTCTATGGCCCCACCGGCATTGGCGTTCTCTACGGCAAGGCCGAGATGCTGGCCTCCATGCCGCCCTATCAGGGGGGAGGCGAGATGATCGGCTCTGTGGCGCTGGACACCATCACCTATGCCGATCCCCCGCACCGGTTTGAGGCTGGCACCCCAGCGATCATCGAGGCTATCGGGCTGGGCGCGGCGATTGATTGGCTAATGGCGCAAGATCGCGCCGCCATCGCCGCCCATGAGCACGCCCTCTATGAGCGGGCCTATGACGCTGTGCGAGACATCAAGGGTCTGCGGGTCTTAGGGACAGCGCCGGGCAAGGGGGCTGTGCTCAGCTTCACCATCGACGGTGTTCACGCCCATGATCTGGCCCAAATTCTGGACCGTTACGGCGTGGCGGTCCGAGCCGGTACCCACTGTGCCGAGCCCCTCATGACCCGATTTGGCGTTACTTCGAGCGCGCGCGCCTCTTTTGCCCTATATAACACCGTCGAGGAGGTCGACCTGTTCGTCGACGCCTTGATCCGCGCCCAAACCTTTTTTGCTTAGGCCAGCGACGTGACCCCTATGGACGATGCGACCGTGAACCCAACCGCCGAAAGCCCAGCGACCGCTATGGGGCAGGATGAGCTTGACCGTATGACCGACCGCTTGGTCGAGCAGCTCAAGACCGTCTATGACCCTGAAATCCCCGTCGATATCTATGAGCTGGGCCTGATCTATAAGGTCGACCTGTCTGACGATATGGATGTGGTGATCGACATGACCTTGACCGCTCCGGGCTGTCCGGTGGCCGGGGAAATGCCGGGCTGGGTGGAAGAAGCGATCCTTCAGGTCGATGGCCTCAAATCCTGCACTGTCAATCTGGTCTTTGATCCCCCGTGGGACCCCTCGCGGATGTCGGATGAGGCCAAGCTGCAATTGAACATGTTCTGATCATGCAAACCGATCCCGCCGCCACATCGCCCGCCATCACCCCTAGGCCCCGTCGCCCTCGGCCCAAGGTGGTCAGCCTGACCGACCGCGCCGCCGAGCGCGTGCGCGAGATCATGGACCGTGCCGAACAGCCCTATGCTGGCCTGCGGGTCGGCGTGAAGAATGGCGGCTGTGCGGGGCAAGAATATATCCTCGAATATGCCGAGACTGCTGCCGCACTGGACGAGGTGGTCGAGGATAAGGGCGTGCGCATCCTGATCGACCCCAAGGCCGTCCTGTTCCTTATCGGCTCAGAGATCGATTATGAGACCACGCGCCTGTCGTCCAAATTCGTCTTCCGCAATCCCAATGAGACCGATGCCTGTGGCTGCGGCGAGAGCGTGACCATCATTCCGGCTATTCCCGAAGCCGACTAGGACCCAAACGCTGTGGCCGTCGATCCTGGCTTTCTTGATCATGTGACCGACCTTTTGTCGGATCTTGGTCCGGTGCAGGTCAAGCGGATGTTTGGCGGGGTGGGGCTCTATCAAAGCGATTTGATGTTCGCCCTGATCTTTGGTGACAGCCTCTTTTTGAAGGCCGACAAGGACACTGAAGCCCAGTTCGAGGCGGCGGGCTCAGCCCCCTTTACCTACGAGATGAAGGATGGCCGCACCGGTATCTTGCACTTTTGGCGCTTGCCCGAGGAAGCAGTCGATGACCGGATAGCGGCTTGCCGGTGGGCGCGATTGGCCGTTGAGACGGCGATCAAGGCGCGCTCAAAGGGCAAAGCCAGCAGCAAGTCAGGTGCAAAATCCAACCCTAAGGCCCGCAAGGAGCCAGAGTTGCTGATCGATGGGCCATGGGACGATGATTGACCGG
>JBEGOG010000128.1:0-5238 GCA_041182125.1 Pseudomonadota bacterium | reverse complement strand
GCACATGACCTCCACGGTGATGATCTATTCGATGGGCGAGGTGATCGGCGATGGCCTGATCAAGCTGCCCTTTATCGCCGCCCTTCGCCGGGCCTTTCCGCAGGCCCATATTGTCTGGTGTGCGGCCAAGGGGTCGACCGTCTATGCCGGTCCGCTTAAGGGCGTGGTCGAGGGTGTCATAGATGAGGTGCTGACCGAGGGGGCTCTTGGGGCTGGCCTTTTGGATCTGCTCAACCCCAAGCCCTTTGGCGGACGCCGCTTTGATCTGGTCATTGATACGCAGGACAATCCGCGCCGCAGTCTGGTGGCCAAGCGTGCTGCGGGTCGGTTCATCTCTGGCGCTGCAGGCTTTCGTCTCAGTGACGCCAAGCCACCGGCTGGTACAGCGCAGCCCGAGGCGGTGATCGACCGTCTGACCCAGCTTTTGTCCTTAGCGACGGGACAGCCGACGCCGCTTCAGCCCATCAATCTTTCCGGTGCAAGGGCAGGGCAGGCGGCGCTTGCACTTCTGCCCGATGGGCCTTGCTATATCGGCCTTGCCCCCGGTGCCGGTGGACAGGATAAGCGCTGGCCGATGGCGCACTATCTCGCCTTGGCGCAAGCCCAAGTGGGCCTGGGTAGGGTTCCGGTCTTTTTCTTCGGTCCCGATGAGCAGGCGGACCGCGCCTTGGCTCAAGCGGCTGTCCCTCAGGCCCTGTTTCCTGAGGTGGATCGCGGGGATGACTTTACCGACATCAAGGGCCCCTTGCTGGTCATTGCGTTGGCGGGCCGCCTTGCCGCAGCCGTGGCCAATGACGCCGGTCCCGGCCATATGATGGCGGCTGGCGGGGCCCCCTTGCTCAGCCTGCAGAAAGATCGTCGCAAGGCGGTGAAGTTTCGGCCCTCAGCCCAGCGCCTGACAGTCTTGATTGCTGAGGACTATGGTCAGGACATGGCAGCCCTTCCTTTGGAGGTCGTGCAAACGTCGCTAGACGCGCTCTTGTCGGGAGACACCCTATGAGCCTTTTGATCCCCGTCTCAGCGGGTGAATTGATCGACAAGATCACCATCCTGCGGGTCAAGGCCGAGCGGATTGGCGATCCCGCTAAGGAGGCCAATGTCCGAAAGGAGTTGGCCCTGCTGGAAGATGTCTGTGTACAGACGATTGGTGCTATGGCGGGGCTCGATCCCCTGACCGCTGAGCTATTCGCGGTCAATGAGGCGCTCTGGGACATTGAGGATGGCAAGCGTGATTGCGAGCGGAGGCAGGATTTTGGCCCTGCCTTCATTGCTCTGGCCCGCTCGGTCTATATCGAAAATGATCGCCGCGCGGCGATTAAGCGCCGGATCAATGACCTGACGGGCTCTGATATTGTTGAAGAAAAGAGCTATCAGCCCTATCAGGCATAGGCCGCTCCGGAACCTGCTGCTCTAAACAGGTTCCGGGCTCGGTTTTGTCCTACTGGCCCTTGAACTGGGCGACGCGCTTTTGCAGGAAGGCGCTGACACCCTCGATGAAGTCGTGCGACTTGCCAGCCTTGCGCTGGGTCTTGCGTTCGGTGTCGAGCTGGCCGGTCCAGTCTGCGTCGAGGCTTTCCCACATGATCTTGCGGATCAAGCCCAGAGCCATCGGACCGTTGGCCAGTTCTTTGGCCAGGCCCATGGCGGTCGACATCAGGTCGGCATCGGCGACGCATCGATTGATCAGGCCCCATTCCAAGGCCTTGGCAGCGGAGATCTTGTCGCCCATCAGCGCCATCTCCATGGCCCGCGCCTTGCCAATCATGCGCGGCAGCAGGTAGGTCGAGCCACCGTCTGGCACCAGGCCGATGCGGCGGAAGGCTTGCAGGAAATAGCCGCTTTCGCCCGCGACGATGATGTCTCCGAGCAGTGCCAGCGAACAGCCGACGCCCGCCGCTGCGCCATTGACCGCAGTAACGATAGGCATGGGGTAGTCACGCATCATGCTGACCAGCGGATTATAGTGAGTTTCGAGGGCGCGGCCTGCGTCCGGCTTGCCGTCAGCCTCGACCTCGCGGCCCGAAGCGCCGCCGCCGGAAAGATTGGCACCCGAACAGAAGCCGCGACCTTCGCCGGTTAGGATGACAGCGCGAGCGCTGACCGCACCGAGGGCGACACGATTAAAGGCGTCCAACAGTTCTGTAACCATTTCCAGACCGGCGGCATTCATCGCGCTCGGGTCGTTCATGGTGATCACCGCGACATTGTCGACGACGTCCAGTTTAATTTTTGAATAGTCCATCTGATCCTCCCACGCGCCTCTTTGGCTTTGAGCTGAGCTAAGTCGGACTAACGCAACGGAACGCCAGCGATTTTTAAGCGGTCCGGCCGACTAATCTGCCAGCGCTGTAGCACCCACATTGGTCACTCGGTTTCGACCATTTCGCTTGGAGACATAGAGCGCGGCATCAGCACGGTCGATGAGAGCGTGGACTGGCTCGTTCGGCGTCCTTTGGGCTAGGCCCACAGAGACCGTGATCATCCCCAGATCCTCATTGGTCGAACGGCGCTTCAACATGCGGGTTGAAATTTCCTCGCGAATGTCTTCGACCACCCGTTCGACCAGATTGGCGTTCTCGTTGGGAAAAATGATGCAGAACTCTTCACCGCCATATCGTGCCGCAAATCGCGGTGCGCCAGCGACCCGGCCGATGACGCTGGCGACAAAACGGATCACCTGATCGCCAGTCTGATGGCCCCACATATCATTGAATTTCTTAAAGAAATCTATGTCGATGACGGCGAAGCTCAAGGGGCGTCCAGAGGCGTCCGCCTTGTTACAGAGTTGAATAATCTCATCATCAAAGGCCTTGCGGTTGGCAAGGGTGGTCAAGGCATCTGTACTGGCTTCACGCCGAACCTGCTCGAGATGCAGTTGAAGCCTTCTGACCTCAGCGGTCGACTTTTCGAGCATGACCTCCAGGCTGCGATTTTCGCTTCTGACGACCTCAGTGGCTGTGCTCAAATTTTTGACTACGTTGCGAACCTTGTTGACCTCGACTTCGTTAGCGAGGGAGCGGTCCGCCGTGTCGAGGGTCGAATTATAGTCCTTACTTGTCTGCTGCGCCTTTTTGATCGCCGTGGTGACCGACACCAGTTCTCTATTCAGTTGGTCACCGGCTTCACGCACCTCGTCATCAAATCGCCGGTTCGGCAGATATTCAACGGCGAGTCTGTCGCTCGTCTCTTCGGTGATCATCTTATCGCGGGCGAGCAGGCGTTGAATTTCTAAGGCCAATTCACCGTCGGGATTGGCGACGGCATGCATCCATATTTCGTAATTTAACGGCGTAGGCCAAACCTGGTCGCGTTCCATGGCGGCTAGGGTGGCCTGTCCAAGCTGGTAGGCCTGCATCCCACGCAAGAGGCTATCGACATCAGCAGACATAAGGCGACCTTCTAAACAACACCGCACATGCCCTTGGTTCGTCAATTGGCGTCAACCGAAGGGGTAATCTGGCTCTATATCGCATCTGAACGATCAAAACTATTCCAGTGGTTTCATATTCAGCAAATAGGGTTAGCTTAGAAACTAAGAGGATAAATATCCGATACGCTCCATGGAGGATCGACCTATGAACGCCAAGACCCCTGTTGACCCAAGTTCGGACACGGCGCGGATGCACGCCATCTTGGCGCTGCAAAAGGCGGCCCATCTTCGCGATGGTGCCCCGTCGTTGGAAAAGCGGATCGATTGGCTCAACCGGTGTATCGGCCTGTTGGTCGACTATTCCGACGAGATTGAGCAGGCCTTGAATGCGGATTTTGGTGCGCGCTCGATTGAAGCCACACGCTTCACGGATGTTGCGGGTTCAATTGGCCCCCTGAAGTTCGCACGGGCCAATGTTGCGAAGTGGATGAAGACCGAAAAGCGCAAGACCACTCCGGCGATCTTGGCCCTGTTTGGCGCTAAGGCTGAGGTCCAGTTCCAGCCTAAGGGCGTGGTGGGTGTAATCAGCCCATGGAATTTCCCCGTAAACCTGACCTTTGCGCCCCTCGCAGGCATCTTGGCGGCCGGTAACCGCGCCATGATCAAGCCTTCGGAATTCACCCCCGTGACCTCGGCCCTGATGGCCAAGATGTTCGCCTCTGTCTTTTCTGAGGAAGAGGTGGCGGTAATCACCGGCGGTCCAGAGATCGGGCAGGCCTTCTCCGGTCTTGCTTTCGACCATATGATCTTCACCGGCGCGACTGGCGTGGCCAAGCATGTCATGCGTGCAGCTGCTGAGAACCTCGTGCCCTTGACCTTGGAGCTTGGCGGCAAGAGCCCGGTCATCTTGGGCAAGTCCGCAGACTTTGCGACGGCTGCGGCCCGCGTGATGAATGGTAAGACCTTGAATGCGGGTCAGATCTGCTTGGCACCCGACTATGTGCTGACCCCAGAGGATAAGCTGGAAACCTTTGTCGGCGAGGCCCAGGCCTCGGTGGCCAAGATGTTCCCGACCATTAAGGACAATCCTGACTACACGGCCATCGTTGCCCAGCGCCACTATGATCGGATCATGGGCTATGTCGAAGATGCCCGGGCCAAGGGTGCTCGGATCGTGCAGATCAATCCCGCTGACGAAGATTTCAGCCAGCAGGAACATCGCCGCATCCCGCCGACCCTGATCATCAATCCCACCGATGACATGAAGGTCATGCAGGAAGAGATCTTTGGTCCGGTCTTGCCGGTCAAGACCTATAAGACCGTTCAAGAGGCCATCGGCTATGTGAACGCCCATGATCGGCCTTTGGGGCTCTACTATTTCGGTGATGATACGACCGAACGTGATCTGGTACTGAAGTCCACGACCTCGGGCGGTGTCAGCGTCAACGATGTGGTGATGCATGTTGCCCAAGAAGAACTGCCCTTTGGCGGCGTGGGTCCAGCCGGTATGGGCAGCTATCACGGCCATGACGGTTTCTTAGAGTTCAGCCACAAGAAGGCGGTCTTCACCCAGATGAAGAAGGACATCGGTCCATTGCTTCAGATGCGTCCGCCTTACGGTCCCGCTATCCGCAAATATCTGGCGGGTGAATTGAAGCGTTAAAACAAGGCCCCCTACGTCGCTTCGCGCCACTTCCCCCAGAGGGAGAAGATATTGGAGCTCTAAATCTTCCCCCTCGGGGGGAAGTACCGGCGAAGCCGGGGTAGGGGGCCGTTCCACGTCAAGGCCCTCGTCCCCTTCAGGGGAAGAGGGTGGGGTGAGGGGGCATCCACGGCCCTACCCATTCCTCCAATCCACCAAACTTGCC
>JBEGOG010000127.1:0-5241 GCA_041182125.1 Pseudomonadota bacterium | reverse complement strand
GGGCGCGTTGGAACAGGGCAAAAGCTCTTGCCCTAAAACGTTCAGTGCGGTCTCGTCATAACGGGTGGTCATGGGCCTATCTTAGAGGCTAAGAGGCGTCTGATAATAGCCTGATCGTATCATCGTTCAACTTAAGGGAACCTGATTGATGTCTAAGACCGTCAAGCCGCGCCGTAGCGCTCTCTATATGCCCGCTTCGAACGCCAAGGCTATCGACAAGGCCCGGACCCTGGCTTGCGATGTGGTGATCCTAGACCTCGAAGACGCGGTGGCCCCGGACTCTAAGGCTATGGCCAGAGAGCAGGCCGTCGCGGCGGTAAAGGCTGGCGGCTTTGGTCGGCGCGAGTTGGTCATTCGCTGTAACGGCTTGGACACGCCTTGGGGCGCTGAGGATCTAGCCGCCGCCGCTGCGGCGGGGCCCGATGCCATCTTGGTTCCGAAGGTCAATGATGCCGCAGATGTCGCGGCCTATAATGCAGCCATCGCGGCGGCCCCGGCCTCGACCCAGCTCTGGGCCATGATCGAGACCTGCCGGTGCCTGTTCAACCTGCCCCAGATTGCTGAGGCAAGCACCTCTAGCCGCATGACCACATGGGTGATGGGCACGAACGATCTGGCCAAGGAAATGCGTGCCCGTCAGACGCCCGACCGCGCTCCTTTCCATGCCGCCCTATCCCTGTCGGTTGCGGCGGCGCGCCTCTATGGCCTGACCATCTTGGACGGAGTTTATAATGACATCGACAATGAAGAGGGCCTGAGCGCCATCTGCGAACAGGGCGTTGATTTTGGCTTTGACGGCAAGACCCTGATCCATCCCAAGCAGGTTGAGATCTGTAATCGCGTCTTCTCGCCGTCCGAGGCCGAGGTCGCTTGGGCCAAGGCCGTCATCGCCGCCTTCGCCCTGCCGGAAAATCAAGGCAAGGGCGCGATCCGCGTTGAGGGCCGTATGGCTGAACTGCTGCATCTGGTGCAGGCGGAAAGCCTTGTCGCCGTGGCAGCCGCGATTGCAGAAGCGGCGGCCGCCTAGCCATGGTTCAGCGCTGGGTGGCAACCATCCTGACCGGTTTGGCCCTGCTGGCCATGCCTGCGTCTGTGTGCGCCCAGCCCATCCCGGCTGAACCCGATCCAGCACCCGTGACCATTGATCAGGTGGCCAAGACCCCCGGCGGCCCCTTGACGCCTCAGGAGGAGGCTTTCGACCGACAGCTGCGCCAGTCCTATTCGGTGGTAGATCAAATGCAAGGTCCGCTGGAGGGGGCTTGGCGGCTATTGACGGCCGATGGCCAGCCCCTGTTCAGTTTTCAACTGGCGGACTTGCCGCGCGGCGGGGTTGAGGGGGCTTGGCGCGATCTTCGCCGACAATCGGCGCTCGGCGGCTCTGGGTTCATCGCCGAGATCTATCGGGACGAGGACGGTCTGCGGATGAGTTTTTATGAGCGCGATGGCGAGGGGGCGACCGAGATCGTTTTGACTCCGTCCGGTCCCGGCCAATGGTCCGGCAACCTTTGGGACGATAGCCGTAAGGTCCCGGTAACTATGAAGCGCTGAAAAATCCAGCCTCTTCAAAGACGGCTAGGGCCGCAGCCCGGGCCTTGGCAAGCCACTCAGGACTATAGAGCTTGGCGGTGCCGTGACCCCAAACCGGACCGGGCCAGGCCGGATCATCGCTGCGGCGGCTGACGACGTGGACATGGAGCTGGGCAGTGACATTTCCCAGGGCTCCAACATTGAGCTTTTCCGTAGAAAGACCGATGGCATCGCTGATGGCGCGGACGGCTTGGCTGGCCAAGACAATCTCTTCCATCAAGACCAGACGCTCGGCCATAGACAGGTCTTCAAGCTCGCGCATGTCTGCGCGGCGCGGGATCAGCACGATCCAGCCATAACGCTGATCGAGCTGGAGCCGTGCTTCACAAAGGGTCAGGTCGCAGAGAAGGTCAGAGGTCTCATCAAAGGCCGGGTCGAGCACGAAGGTCATAAGAATCTCTCTTAAAGCACTGCAAATCTATCTCGGATCGCAGACGCGTTCGCAATCGCTTTAAGTCGAAATTTAGCTGTGGCTAAACAAATTAATGTCTGCGCGGCACCGCGGCCCAGTAATCGAAATCTAGAATGACTTCAGAGGGATATTTTCCCTCGCTATCCTTATCGGGGAAATCACTGCAGGGCCGGTCCTTGGTCGCCACCAGACGCAGGCGCAGGGCCCCAATATCGCTGCGACCCGGTATTTCGGCCCGGTCAAGCACCTCGCTCCAAGCAAAGACGGTGGCACCAGCAAAATAGGGGTTCACGTGACGACCGCCATTGATGCCAAGGATCAGACCGGCATTTTCCAGACCATTGAACGACAGGGCCTTGGCGGTGGAGATGACCACGCCGCCATAGACGAGGCGTCGGCCCGTCGGGTCCTTGGCGCGCTCATACTGGTTAAAGTGGACCTTGGCCGTGTTTTGATAGAGGCGCGTGGCCATCTGGTGCTCGGCCTCTTCGATGGCCATGCCGTCGACATGGTCGATCTTCTCGCCGATCTCATAGTCCTCAAAGGCATGGGCCGAGCCTGCCAGCGCAAAATCATAGTGGGCAAAGGACAGGCCCGCTGGGATCACCAGATCGGCAGCAGAGACTGAAGTGGGCAGGGCAGGGACGGCCTCTTGCGCGATCGGGGCGGCCTCGTCGCGCTTGCGAACCATCACCCAACGCACATAGGTCAGCACCGCTGTGCCATGCTGGTTTACGCCGGTGGTGCGCACATAGACCACGCCAGTCTTGCGGTTGGAATTTTCTTTCAGGCCAATGACCTCAGAGCGGGATGAGACCGTATCGCCCGCATGGACAGGGGCGAGGAAACGGCCATCCGCATAGCCCAGATTGGCCACGGCATTGAGCGATACATCGGGCACGGTCTTGCCAAATACCATGTGGAACACGACTAGGGGATCGACGGGGCTTTGGCCAAGGCCGCAGCTCTGGGCAAAGCTATCGGCGCTGAACAGGGCAAAGCGCGGGCCATAGAGGGCGGTATAGAGCGCGACATCCCCCGCCGTGATCGTGCGCGGTGTGGCGTGGGCCAGTACCTCACCCAAGCGAAAATCTTCGAAATAACGGCCGGGGTTGGTCTTGGACATGGTGCGCCTCGTCAATGTTCGGACAGCTTTTAAGCATCAGATCGTCGGGCGTCTATTCTGTTTGCCGCTTTGATGGTCTTGCAGTGTTGTCCATCCGGGTCTATTCCGCGCGTGACCTTTTCACTTCCCCCTTAGACCTTGGAGACGCTTGATGGCTCGCGCGAAGATCGCCCTTATTGGCGCCGGTATGATCGGTGGCACCCTTGCTCACATCGCAGCCCGCGAAGAGCTGGGCGATGTCATCCTGTTTGACATTGCTGAAGGCACGCCTCAGGGCAAGTCCTTGGACATTGCTGAAGCCTCCGCCGTGTTCGGCAAGGACAGTATCCTTAAGGGTGCCAATGATTATGCCGATATTGCGGGCGCTGATGTTTGCATCGTCACCGCTGGCGTGCCGCGCAAGGCGGGCATGAGCCGCGATGACCTTCTGGGCATCAACCTCAAGGTCATGAAGGCCGTCGGTGAGGGCATCAAGACCTATGCCCCCAACGCCTTCGTCATCTGCATCACCAATCCGCTCGACGCCATGGTCTGGGCCCTGCGCGAGTTTTCGGGCCTGCCGCACAATAAGGTTGTCGGCATGGCCGGCGTGCTCGACAGCGCCCGCTTTGCCTATTTCCTCGCCGAAAAGACCGGCATCTCGGTGCAGGATATCAAGGCCTGGACCCTTGGCGGCCATGGCGATGACATGGTCCCGATGGTGCGTCACTCCACCGTCGGCGGGCTGCCCCTGCCCGATCTGGTCAAGCAGGGCTGGATGACCCAGGCCGAGCTGGACGCCATTGTTGAACGCACCCGCAAGGGCGGCGGCGAGATTGTCGCCCTGCTCAAGACCGGTTCGGCCTTCTATGCCCCAGCTGAAAGCGCCATCGCTATGGCGACCTCGTACCTTAAGGACAAGAAGCGCGTCCTGCCCTGCGCGGCCTATCTGACCGGTCAATATGGTCTGGACGGGCTCTATGTCGGCGTGCCGGTGGTGATCGGCAAGGACGGCGCTGAGCGCTTTGTTGAGTTCGAAACCAATGCCGAAGAAAAGGCCATGTTCGCCGCCTCGGTGGCTTCGGTCCAAGGCCTGATCGCGGCCTGCAAAGAGATCGAGCCGTCTCTAGCCTAAGGGCTCTTGATCATCTTATGATAGAGGCCGTCAGAGCGATCTGGCGGCCTTTTTCTATTGAGGAGCCTTCAGATGGTCAGCAGCGATCTTGGACCCACCCTGGTCACCGAGCGCCTGATCCTTCGTCCCCCCGTGGCCGAGGATTTCGAACCCTGTGCCCAACTTATGGCCGATGAGGCCACAGCTCGCTATATTGGCGGCGTGCAACCGCGCGCCGTGGCATGGCGCGGTTTTCTCAGCGTTGCCGGGGCCTGGTCCATGCAGGGCTTTTCGTTCTTTACGGTGGTGGAAAAAGCCACGGGTCAGTGGGTCGGGCGGGTTGGACCTTGGCATCCTGAAGGCTGGCCGGGGACAGAGGTCGGCTGGAGCCTCGGCGGTGCCTTCCACGGCAAGGGCTATGCGACCGAGGCGGCGACAGCGGCCATCGACTGGGCCTTTGACCATCTGGGCTGGAGCGAGGTGATCCACTGTATCGATCCTGCCAATCTCGCCTCTCAGGCTGTGGCCGCGCGCTTGGGTTCGACGATCCTGCGCCAAGACCTGATGCCACCCCCCATCGAGATCTCCATCGACATCTGGGGCCAGAGCCGGGAGCAGTGGCGGGCGAGGAGGGGTTAGTGGTCTTTTTCTTTTGCGGTGCCTTGAGATGGTAAGCAGCGATCTTGGACCCACCCTGGTCACCGAGCGCCTGATCCTTCGTCCCCCTGTGGCCGAGGATTTCGACCCCTATGCCCAGTTGCTGGCCGACGAGAGTACCGCAAGATTTATTGGCGGGGTTCAATCTCGTGCCGACGCATGGCGCGGCTTTCTCACAATGGCTGGGGCATGGGTGATGCAGGGCTTTTCTTTTTTACCGTGGTGGAGCGAGCGTCGTGTCAGTGGGTCGGTCGGGTGGGTCCAATGAAGCCTGAAGGTTGGCCCGGAACGGAAGTGGCTTGGAGCCTCGGCGCTTCCTTCCACGGCAAGGGCTATGCAACCGAAGCGGCGACAGCGGCTATAGAC
>JBEGOG010000126.1:0-5277 GCA_041182125.1 Pseudomonadota bacterium | reverse complement strand
TCCAATCCTCAAAGGAAATCCAAGCCCTCGGTGCCTTTGATAGCGCCGACCGGACCCGGGCCATGGACCTGCTCGGCTTCAAGAAGCAGTTGGTCTTTGCGACCCACAGCGTCGCCATGCCCTTTTCGGCCAGCTCGCGGCTGGAGTCGCGTCTGCGCTATGGTGCGACGCGGGCCCACAATCGTCACATGGCAGACATCTGTAGTTCTGACGCACGGCTGATGGGCGTGGCGGTGATCCCGCTCGATGATCCTGAGATGGCCATGGCCGAGCTCGACTATGTCCTGCGCAGTGGCCTTGAGGCGGTTTGGATTCCTCATCGCCCTTGCGGGGATCGCTCACCCGGCCACGTTGATCTGGATCCGTTCTGGGCCAAGTTGGCCGAGAGTGGCATCCCGTTCCTGCTCCATGTCGGCGGCGCGCCTTTGCAGTTGGCCAAGGCCTGGATGAACAATGGCCGTCCACCGACCAAGGATTGGCTGGGCGGCGGTGAAAACCTGCGCACCAAGGATATTGCCTTGCTGCACGAAGGCCCTGAAGCCTTCTTGACCATGATGGTGTTGGATGGCGTGTTCCAGCGCCATCCAACCCTGCGCGGTGCCAGCGTTGAGCTGGGCGCAGGCTGGGTGCCGGAACTGCTGCGTCGTCTGGACTGGGTGGTCAAACACTGGAGCCGCAATGATGCCAATCTGCAGGGCCTCAGCCGCATCCCGTCCCAGCAACTGACCGATCAGATGGCCTTCACCCCGTTTGTCTTTGAAGAGGTCGGCAACTTCATCGATCAGTCCAATCCGGACCTCTATCTGTTCTCCAGCGACTATCCCCATATCGAAGGGGGACGCGACCCCATTGCGCGCTTTGAGGCGTCACTGGGTGTTCGAGACGAGTCCGTGCGGGCCAAGTTCTATGCTGAGAACTTCCTGCGCATCTTCCCGGCAGCTCGGGTGTCGTTGACCTTGGCGGCCAGCGCCTAATCGCGCTGGCCTCTAGGCCCTAGTTGATGGAGCGATAGGCCTTCTCGCCGTGGACCGCCATGTCGAGGCCGTCATCGATGGTCTCGGGGCTGACCCGCAGGCCCACCGTCTTGCGCACAATCCAGACCAGAACCAGCGTCGCGATGGCGGACCAGCCGCAGACGGTCAGAACGCCGAGGGTCTGGGTGATGGCCTGATCCGACATGGCGATCCCTTCGGCATAGCCCTTGCCGCCGAGGGCCGGACTGGCCAAGACCGCAACCAGCAGCGTGCCGACAATGCCGCCGATGCCGTGAACCGCGAAGACATCCAAACTGTCATCGATCTTGAGGCGATGGCGAACCAGTTCCACCGAATGGTAGCAGACAAAGCTGCCGACGGCACCGAGGACCGCTCCGGCCAGCGGGCTGATAAAGCCCGAGGCGGGGGTGACAGTGGCAAGGCCTGCAACCACGCCGGTGACGAGGCCCACCATGCTGACCCGGCCAAAGCGCTTCCACTCGATCAGGGCCCAGACCAGACCCGCCGCCGAGGCGGACATATGGGTGGCCAGCAGGGCCGCACCCGCATCGGCATTGGCGGCCAAGGCGCTGCCGCCATTGAAGCCGTACCAGCCGACCCACAGTAGGCCTGCGCCCATCATGGTCATGCCCGGATTATGCGGGGGATGCAGATCGCGCGGATAGCCATCGCGTGGGCCAAGCTTCCAAGCCAGCAACAGGGCTGAAACTCCGGCGGTGGCATGGACGACCAAGCCTCCCGCATAGTCCATCACATAGCGACCCATCAGCCAGCCGCCGCCCCAGACCCAGTGGCAGACCGGGGCATAGACGACCAACAGCCAAAGGCCGGAAAAGAGCATGACGGCGCTGAACTTCATGCGCTCGACCGTCGCCCCGATGATCAGGGCCGGGGTAATGATCGCAAAGGCCATCTGGAACGAGAAGAAGACATTCTCTGGGATGGTGAGGACAAGCTCTCCTCGGGGCGCGTTGATCAGCCCAAACTTCGCCAGATCGCCAATCAGGGGATGGGTGCCGGAAAAGGACAGGCTATAGCCGCCAAGCAGCCAGAGCACTGATGCGAGGCAGGCAATGCCCACACACTGCGCCATGACCGACAGCACATTCTTTGACCGCACAAGCCCGCCATAGAACAGGGCCAGACCGGGCAGGGTCATGAGCAGGACAAGGGCTGTGGAGGCCAAGATCCAAGCCGTATCGCCAGAAGAGGCGGACACGACATCCTGAGCCTGCGCGGCTGGTGCAATGGTCCATGCCGCAATAGCCGACCCAAGGCCGACCCATCCAAACCGCTTCATCCCAAACCTCTTGTTCGTTGGGACTCTCCCCGAGTCCGATGCCATGGCTATCAGGCTGGCTCAGGTTCGGGGAGAGAGAATTTGTACGGCCGTGTATTTTTCTATCAAAGGGCCGACTGGTCTAGAGGTCTAGTCGATAGACCCGTTTGGCCGTGCCACTGAACAGGGCGGTCTTTTCGTCGGCGGAATAGCCCTTGGCCAGATGTTTGAAGGCGTTCCACAGGACATCATAGGTGCAGGTGCCCAGATCGACCGGGAAGTTACTTTCGAACATGCAGCGCTCGACGCCAAAGGCCTCGATACAGGTTTCGACATAGGGCCGCCATTCGTTGGCGAGGGTCTCGGATGAGGCCGGGGGCTGGGCCATGAAGGTCGGGAAGCCGGGGAAGGGCATGGCCAATCCGCCGACCTTGACCGACAGGTTCTCGCACTTGGCTAGGGCCTGTATCGACTGTTTCCAGATGTCGAACCGTTCCTCACGCTTGCCCTGATAGCTACCGATGCCCAGCGGCGTTCCAACATGGTCGAGCACCATGGCCGTGTCCGGGAAGGCCTTGGCCAGATCCAGAACATCGCCAAGCTGGGGTTCCAAGAGCCAAGCATCAAAGGACAGGCCCAGACGCGCCAGATGTTTGAACCCTTGGCGAAACTCTGCTGAGCGATAGACGCCAGCCGGGCGGTGGGCGAGGGGGCCAAGGACGTTGCTGTCAGCGTCGAAAGAGGCACTGTGGCGAATACCCCGGAACCGTCCGCCACCCGCAGCGATATGGGCTTCGAGGACTGCGGCTGCCCCATCGCCGCGCATCAGATCGGCATGGCCGACAATGCCCGCGCAGGCTCTGGCCGGACCATAGACACCACTGGCGCTGATGGCGGCAAAGCCGTTGACGAACTCGGTCTCGCCGACAGGACGCATTTCCGATGGCCCACCGGCGCGGTACATGGCCCCGCACTCCATATAGATAGTGGCGATGACATTGTGGCCGCGGTTCATGTCGGCCAGTAACTCATCGAGCAGATAGCGCGGCGACAGACGCAGCAGCCTTTCAAACTCATGTTTGGGCGGTGGCTGGGTGGCGAACAGGGCCGTGCGGTCCCACAGATGGTGATGCGGATCGATGATCGGCAGTGTGGGGTCTAAAATGGTCTCGCCCATGGCCTCGTCTCCCTAAAGCCCGCCTCAAGTCTAGATGCTTGGGTCCAAGGGCAGGCCCTCACCATAAGGGGCTAACGCGGTGCGCGCCAAGGGGGCAGATGCACCGACTGCGGCGGTTGGACGCTTAAGCACAAGGGGGCTTTTCGTGGCGAGGATTGTGCATATGATCGTCGGTTAGTTGTTGGCTCGCGCGGCGAAAGCGCCTGAACCTGGGGGATCACCCTCAGCAATCAGAATGTCAGCAATCATCAAAGGAGAGGTGACCTATGGCCGACACCGCGACACTGGCAAAGTCCAGCGACACCACCGCAACCGAGCATTTCGATGTGCTGATCGTGGGGGCCGGCATTTCGGGCATCGGCGGTGCCTATCATCTCAAGGATCAGTGCCCGGACAAGAGCTTTGTGGTGCTGGAGACGCAAGAGAGTTTTGGCGGTACTTGGCTGACCCACACCTATCCCGGCGTTCGTTCGGACAGTGACCTCTATACATTCGGCTATCGCTTCAAGCCTTGGGTCGGGACCCCGATCGCGTCGGCCCAAGAGATCCTGAAATATATGGGCGAGGTGATCGAAGAGAACGATCTGGATCGCCACATCCGCTATGGCCACAAGATCCTGTCGGCCAGTTGGTCAGGCAAGGACAATCTTTGGACGATCACCGCCATCAACAAGGCCACCGGCGAGAGCCGCGTCTTCACGACCAACTTCCTGTGGATGTGCCAAGGCTATTACCGCCACGACGAGGGCTATACGCCCGAATGGCCGGGCATGGACCAGTTCAAGGGCCAGATCATCCATCCGCAAAGCTGGCCAAAAGACCTCGCCTATAAGGGCAAGAAGGTGATTGTGATCGGGTCTGGCGCGACGGCTGCGACCGTGGTCCCGGCCATTGCCGCCGATTGCGAGCATGTCACCCTGCTCCAGCGCACCCCGACCTATTTCATCCCCGGCCGCAATGCCAATGATCTGGTCGACAATCTGCGCAAACTTGAGGTCAAGGAGGAGTGGATCCACGAGATTGCTCGCCGTCAGATCCTGTTCGATCAGGGCGAATTTACCCGCCGCTCGTTCGAGGAGCCGGAAGTGGTGCGCGAAGAGCTACTCTCCGGCGTTCGCGCCTTCCTGCCCGAAGAAACCGTGCAAAAGCACTTTACGCCCAGCTATCGCCCTTGGCGCCAGCGCATCGCCTTTGTGCCTGATGGCGACATGTTCCAAGGCATCGCCTCGGGCAAGGCCAGTGTTGTGACCGACGAGATCGAGCGCTTCACCGAAAAGGGCATCTTGCTGAAGTCGGGCACCGAGCTTGAGGCTGATATCATCATCACCGCGACGGGCTTTAACCTCAACGTGCTGGGCGATATCCATTTCTCGATCAATGGCGAGCCCTTGGACTTCTCCAAGACCGTCACCTATCGCGGCATGATGTTTACCGGCGTGCCCAATATGATCTGGGTGTTCGGCTATTTCCGCGCCAGTTGGACCCTGCGGGCCGATCTGATCGGGGACTTTGTCGCGCGGTTGCTCAACCATATGGATCAGAAGGGCGTCAAGGCCGTCACCCCGACCTTGCGTCCGGAAGACAAGGATATGCCCCTCTTGCCGTGGATCGATCCGGAGAACTTCAATCCCGGCTATCTGATGCGCGGCATGCACCTTCTGCCCCGCCGCGGCGACAAGCCCGAATGGCAGCACACCCAAGACTATTGGGCTGAAAAAGACTTGTTCCCCCATCTCGATCTCGACGACGCGACGTTCCAATAAAGCAAGTAAAACAAGGCCCTCACCCACCCCTCTCCCATCCCCGCGTCATTGCGAGCGTAGCGA
>JBEGOG010000125.1:0-5366 GCA_041182125.1 Pseudomonadota bacterium | reverse complement strand
ACTGCTGGACATAGCGTTCGCGATAGAAGTCCGAGGACCCGAACAGCTGGGCATCGGCTCTGGCGCGGCGAAGATAGAGATGGGCCGGATGGGCCCAGGTGAAGGCAATGCCACCATGCATCTGGATGCTGGTCGCCGTGATGGTGCTGAAGGCGTCGGCGCAGGCGAAGGCGGCAAGGCTAATGGCCGACGGTGCCTCATCCGATCCGCTCGCTAGGCATTGGGCGGCATGCCGGGCCGCTGAGGTGCAGGATTCAGAATCCATCAAAAGGTCCGCCGCCATGTGTTTGACGGCTTGGAAACTGCCGATGGCACGTCCGAACTGATAGCGGTTCTTGGTATAGTCGATCGTCATTTCGAGGACGCGGCGGGACCCGCCCGCCTGTTCGCCCGCAATGGCGATCCGGGCCAGGTCCAGCATATCCTCCACCGCCTGCCAAGTGTGCCTGTTGCAGACCAGTCGGCGGGCCGGGGTCTTTGCGAAGTCGATGTCCGACATGCGCAGCGTATGGTCGAAGGTCGGAAGGCTCGTCAGGGTCACGCCCGCCGCCTTGGGATCAACCTCGAACACGGCCACGCCATCAGGGGCATTGGCGACCACCAACAGAACATCGGCAATATGGGCGTGAGTCACGAAGGCAGCCTTGCCGGTCAGGCTCCAGTCCGCGCCGACCTCTGTTGCGTCAACCGCCACATGACCTTCGACCCAGCCCGCCGAGGGGCCGGTGATGGCGACGGTGGCGATCTTTGCGCCGCTGGCCAGATCGGGCAGCAGCCGCGCCTTGGCCGCATCGTCATCAAGGGCTTGGAGCAGGGCTGGGGCGAGGATGGCTGAGGACAAGAGCGGCGAGCAGAGCAGGGCGGCCCCGACCTCTTCCATGACCAATTCCAGCGCAACCGCATCGCCGCCAAAACCGCCATGGGCCTCATCAATGATCAGTCCGGTCACGCCGAGATCGGCGAGGGCCTTCCAGACGGCTGGATCATAACCTTCTGGCGTTTCGGACAGGCGGCGGACCTCGGCCTCGCTGCTACGGTCGGCCAAAAGGCGCTTTAATTGTTCGACAAAGACCTTCAGATCTTCGGCTGTAATGGCACTCATGGGCCCCGCCCTTATTTTCTTATCGTTGGCGCGATTGAAGCACAGGCGTTGCGTCAGGGCGAGACTGTTTGAGTGAAATTTCCAGCCGATTAAGGGTTTGCGATCGGGATCATGATCTCGTTGCGCCGCATCATCGGCAAGGTCCACGGCGGGTCATAGCGGGCAAGGGTGGCCGGTCCGGTCGCTTTCAAGCTGCGCGCCGCCATGTAGTCTTGCAACAGTTTGGTTTGGCGTTGGATGTCGGGCTCCTTGGCCATGCCAGAGAAGCGGACGACAGCAAGGCGGGCCGGATCCAAGGGGACCAGCTTCACCTGGGGGTTCTTGGGTTTGGGCAGGGTCTGCATATTGTAGGCCTTGGGCATGATGAAGCGCACGGTCCACTCACTGCCCGCGCCCGACTGCATCACAGGCGCGGTCATGGCAATCGATTCCCCCTTGGTCGGGGCCTGCATGACCGGTGCCGTCATAGCGATCGATTTACTGCCCATATTGCCGCCAAAGATATATCCCGCCAACGCCCGAAAGCCCGCTTGGACCGCGTCATCGCGGCTGCCGACCACGGCAACTTCGGCGGCGATTAAAGCGGGGTATTGGCGCACCTCGATGGCACCGCTCTGTTGCGAGGCCGTATAGCTTGGTTGCTCTGTCGCCATAGCGTGGGTTCCCAGCGAGAAGGCGGTAAAAATCAGACCAAGAAGGGCATGTTTCATCATCTATTGGCTCCAGATCAGGTTCGATAGGGACCTAAGCTTCTAAAGATGAACCAAACCTCTTTGTCTTCAAGTGTTAACGTCAAGCGCTCAACGTTCCAAGACATTGACGGGTGTCAATGTGTTCGCGTTCGGTCTGATCCATCGTGCCGTCTTGATCTTCGCGGTTTTGGCCGCCTTGCGCTCAGGAGATGGCAAACATGACGACCAAAGCCTCGCCCGTCCGTGCGCCTGCTCGCATTGGAGCGATCGTTGGCATGGCGTTAGCCTTAGTGGGTTGCTCGACGGCAACCCCCTATCAACCCAAGCTTCTGGGTCAGGCGGTCTATGGCGGATATTATGAGTCTAAACTGGCCTCAGACCGCTATCGCGTAACCTTCTCCGGCAACGACTTAACGTCACGCGACACGGTTGAGGGCTACCTTCTTTACCGTTCTGCTGAACTTGCCGTCGCCAACGGCTATCAGGGCTTTCGTATCCTTGAGCGCAATGTTGAACATCGGACGGAGACGCGCATCGAGCCCGACCCCTT
This sequence comes from Pseudomonadota bacterium, assembly GCA_041182125.1. Classification (GTDB taxonomy): domain Bacteria; phylum Pseudomonadota; class Alphaproteobacteria; order Caulobacterales; family Caulobacteraceae; genus CAISGS01. The sequence goes on along the minus strand of JBEGOG010000125.1, from coordinate 3,022 downwards.
TTATCAGCCTTGGTATGGGCCAGCCTATCGCTATTGGCGACCCGATTGGCGCTACTATGAGCGGCCATTTGGATGGCGTCGCTGGGATCCTTGGATGGATCCACCGTTTTGGAACCCGGGCCTGACCGTCCAGAAGGACGAGCGCTATGAGGTGTCTGCTGAAATCGTGCTTTTGCGCGAGCCACTCCCCACGGACGATCCCCGAATCTTCTCCGCAGCTGATGTGATCGCCCGCATCGGGCCTCAGGTTAAGCGGCCTCAATAGGAGCTACCCCCATGAAAACCCTGCAATTTATGCCGCTAAAAATTAGGTTGAGTGTTGTGGTCCTGTCCCTATCGACAGCCCTTACCGCGTGTGAATCCAGTTCGATGGGGGATCGTCAACTCTCGGGCATGTTGATTGGTGGAGCGCTCGGTGGGTTGGTTGGCAACCAGTTTGGTCATGGTGATGGCCGTACCGTTGCGACCGGCCTGGGCCTTGCCTTAGGAGCCTATGTTGGCTCTGAAATTGGCCGGTCCATGGACCAAGATGATCGCCGCTATCATGATGAAGCCGCGCGAGCAGGCTTGTGGGACAATCCGAGCGGCCGCGCCGCGTCATGGCGCAATCCTCGCAATGGTGCCTATGGCGAGTTCACACCCGGTGCACCATCCTATGTCGATGATACAGGCAGGACCTGCCGACGCTTTCATGATCGGGTCGTGTTTTCTGACGGTACCCGCCACGATGTGGAGGGCACCGCCTGTTTGAACCGCGCGGGTGAATGGGTCATTCGCCAACGCTGAACCCGTGTCCTTCTGAGGGTCTGACCTAGGTCAGATCTTCGGGGGTCATTCGCGACAGGGCCGCCAGTTCGGCCTCATGAGTTAGCCCCTTGCGTTCATGACCATGATTTTGCTGGCGGCGGTTCACCTCTGTCAGCTGTCGATCCGCAATGTCGAAGGCCTCGCGCAGGGCCACGAAGGCGCTGTCCCTGTCCTTATCGAGGGGCGGATTGCGTGTTACCGCCACCTCAATGCCTCCGGTCATCTTTAGGTCGACACTGACCCGATAATGGTCACCGCTCTTGTGCCGATGCTGGGGGCGCTCAAAGACCACCCGGCAGGAGGAGAGGGCGCGATGATGCTTTTGCAGCTTGCGGACATTCTTATCCACGATGGCGCGAACCACATCGGAAGGGTCGATATTCTTAAAGGCCAGTTGGGGTTCGATGTTCATAGCGCGTACCTTTTAACGGTTGCAGAGGGGCAAAGACCCCAAGGTGCGCCGATCCTTTCGCGCACCTTGGGGCGGCGACTAGGCGTGATGGGCCGCGACCGCCTTTACGACGCTTTGCAGGGTTTCGTCGGATGCCGCTGCACAGAGGTCACCTAGGCTGAGCATGCCGACCAACTCTCCCTTGCTGTCGGCAACAGGCAGGCGGCGGACCTTTTTCATTTTCATGACCTTGATCGCATCATCCAGATCATCATCGGCAGAACAGGTGAAGGTCTGTTTGGTCATGAGGGATTTGGTCGGGACCTTGGCCAAGTCGACCCCAGCGGCAACCCCTCGGACCGCGATGTCTCGGTCGGTGATGATGCCCAAAATAGCCCCGTTGGACTTCACCGGCAGGACCCCAATATCCAAGGTCTTCATCTGTTGCGCGCATTCGCGGATGGTGGCTTCAGGGGCGACAGAAGCGGCCCCCTTATGCATGACATCTTTGACCTTCATGGCCTCTGCTCCTGAAAGCGGCCAATGGGCTGGCCGACGATTGAGACTGATCGCCTGGAGGCCAATGTGCTTTGATGGGCATCAAATGAGAGGAATAAAGTCGAACCGGCGATTGACTTGCAATAGAATAGTCACACTGTAAGCTGCGGGTTCAGGGCGTTGCCGTCCTTTCATCCCTGTCCAATGACGGAGCCAAACCGTGCATCCCAGTCCCCCAGAGCGCGTTGCCGAGTACCGCCGTCGTGGATGGTGGCGTGGCGAGACGGTCGGAAGCCTTTTTGATCGGGCAGTGGCCGCGCGGCCTGAGGCGGAAGCGTTGGTCGATGCGCCCAATCGCCCGGCCTTGGTCGGAACAGAGCCTCAGCGCCTGACCTATGAGCAGGCAGACGCGCGCGTGTCGCAACTGGCCCATATCTTTGCCAGCCTCGGCGTCGGGCGCGGCGACGTCGTGGCGATGCAACTGCCAAACCTCGTCGAGGGCGTTCTAGCCTTTCTGGCCTGCGCCAGGATGGGCGCGATCTTGAGCCCCATTGCGATGGCCTATCGCACGCACGAACTGCGCCAGATCCTGCCGACCATCGCGCCCAAGCTCTATCTGACCGTCACCCATTTTCATGGGGTTGATCACGGGCAGATGGCCCTCGAGGTGCTGGCGGGCAGCGCAGCGGTGGTCTGTCTGGGCCAGACTGCGCCAAGCGGTGCCCATGCGCTTGACGATTTGGCGGCCATGGCTCCGAGCCAGCCCTTTGCCTCGCCTGCGGATCGTGAAGCCTGTGAGGCCCTGACCATCTGCTGGACCTCGGGCACGGAAGCCAGTCCCAAGGGCGTGCCTCGCCATCATGATCACTGGGTGGTCAATGGCGACGCGCTGGTCGAGGCGGCGGGGCTCAGGGCTGGCGACAGTATTCTCAACCCGTTCCCCCTGATCAATATTGCCGCCATCGGGGGCATGGTCATGACCTGGCTGGTCTGTCAGGGCCGCTTGGTCCAGCACCATCCGTTCGATCTGCCGATCTTCCTGCGTCAGATGCAGGATGAGGAGATCGCCTATACGGTTGCGCCGCCAGCGGTGCTGAACATGCTGTTGCAGAATGAAGCCCTGCTCAGCTCGACCGATTTGAGCCGCCTGCGCTGTCTGGGGTCTGGCTCGGCACCGCTCGCGCCCTGGATGGTCAAGGGGTGGCAGGATCGCTACGGCGTTACGGTGATGAATGTGTTCGGCTCCAATGAGGGCGCGTCCCTGTTCTCGACCGGCGAGGCGATCCCGGACCCTGAACAGCGCGCCCGCTTTTTCCCGCGCTTTGG
>JBEGOG010000124.1:0-5427 GCA_041182125.1 Pseudomonadota bacterium | reverse complement strand
ATCTAAGGGCTCTAAATCTTCCCCCTCTGGGGGAAGTACCGGCGAAGCCGGGGTAGGGGGCTCGCATCATCGTCAAAACCGGGTAGTCTGAAGAAAATCAAAGCGAGGAAACGACCATGGCTTACGAAGACATTCTCTACCGCGTCGATGATGGCGTCGCCGTCATCACCCTGAACCGTCCGGACCGGCTCAATGCCTGGCGCGGGCAGATGGCTATCGACGTGCGTGCAGCCATGAGGGCAGCGAGCGATGATCCGGCGGTGAGCGTTATCGTCCTGACCGGTGCAGGCCGCGGCTTCTGTGCCGGTGCCGATATGAACAATCTGCAGACCATTCAGTCGGGCGACACGTCCGCGCGCTCGTCAGCGGCCGCTGCTCCAGACGCGCCGTTCGATCCGGACAGCCGCAAGGATTTTCAGACCGCCAACTCCTACTTCCCGTCCGTGCCCAAGCCGATCATCGGGGCGATTAACGGAGCCTGTGCAGGCCTCGGTCTGGTCATCGCGCTCTATTGCGACATCCGGTTTGCGGCTGACACCGCCAAGTTCACCACGGCATTTTCGCGGCGCGGCCTGATTGCAGAACATGGGGTGAGCTGGCTCTTGCCGCGCTTGGTCGGCATTGCCAACGCCGCCGACCTGTTGTTCTCCGCCCGGGTGATCGAGGGCACTGAGGCCCACAGTTTGGGCCTCGTCAACCGGGTCGTGCCGCACGAGCATCTGGAGCGTGAGGTCATGGCCTATGCCCATATGCTAGCTAAGCATGTCTCGCCCCGGTCGATGCGCGAGATGAAGCGGGAAATCTGGAATGGACTGTTCCAGTCGTTGGGCGAGGCAATCGATGACGCCAATCAAGACATGCTGGCCAGCTTTGCCTCGGAGGATTTCAAAGAGGGTGTGGCCCACTTTGTTGAAAAGCGCCCGGCTAATTTCACAGGGCGTTGACGGGTTGGCTTGACCCGCCGGTGGGGGTCGTGAACAAGGGACGCAAGGCCGGTTGGGTCTTGCGGAACCTGATCCCATGAGCGTGGCCTTCACCAAGGAAGAGGATAGCGAAGCGGCGGCGGCGAACCTGCCCGATCGTCCTATCTCGTCCCATCCTAATCTGGTGACGGCCAGCGGTTTGGCCCTGATCGAACAGGCCTTGGCTGAGGCGCAAGCGGCCTACGCGGCGGCGCAGGCGGGCGGCGAGATCAACACCGACCGCACGGCAATGGCCCGCGCGACCCGCGATCTGCGCTATTGGTCCGCCCGCCGCGCGACCGCTCAACTGATCGAGCCGACGGGGGCCGCAGGTGAGGTCATGTTTGGGCGGCGGGTGACGTTGGACCGCGAGGATGGCCGCCGACAGATCTTCCGCATCGTCGGTGAAGACGAGGCCGACCCAGCCAAGGGGGCGATCTCCTACCTGTCACCGATTGCCCGGGGCGTGCTGGGCAAGTCGGTCGGGGATGTGGTCGAGGTCGGCGGAGCCGAGGTCGAGATTGTGGCGGTCGAAAGCCTCTAACGGCCTTCAAACACGGCGGGGCGTTTTTCCATGAAGGACAACATGCCTTCGCGGGCATCTGCGGTCTTGAGCAGTGGCATCAGTTGCAAGAACACGTGATGGACGTGGTCGTTGAAGTTTTCCGACAGGCCCATCCGCATCATCCGCTTTGACGCCTGAACGGCAAGCGGCGCGTTGGCGGCGATCTCTTGAGCCAGAGCCATGGCGCGGGGCATGACCTCCGCCTCATCGACCACGACAGAGACCAGACCCATGGCCTCGGACTCGGTGGCATTGAGGGTGCGACCGGTAAAGATCAGCTCTGCGGCCTTGGACCAGCCGATCATGCGCGGCAGGAACCAGGTGCCGCCGGACTCCGGCACGATCCCGCGCTTGACGAAGGCCGCTGACAGCTTGGCACCCTTGGCCATGATGCGAATGTCGCAGCCCAGCGCGGTATCGAGACCATAGCCTGCCGCCGAGCCATTGAGGGCGCAGATGGTGGGCTTTTCCATATTGAACATCACCGTTGGCGGTGTGAACTTCAGGTCAATATTGGTGGCATTGTTGTTGCCATTGGAAATGCCGCCCTCGCTGGGACGGGTGACCTCGGTCAGGTCTAGCCCCGCACAGAAGGCCCGGCCCGTACCGGTCAGGATCACAGCCCGAACGGCGGGGTCCTTGTCGGCTTTGAGCATATGCTCGGTCAGTTGGTTGAGCATGTCGCGGCTGATGGTGTTCATCCGCTCTGGCCGGTTCAGGGTGATGATCGCGATATGGCCCTCTAAGACATAGAGAACTTCGGCATTATCGGCATCGTTGGCGGCTTGAACTTGAGACATCTGAGGCTCCGTCATTAGCTAAGGGCGCAACCGGCGATGGTGATGCGGTGCATCACGCGGCGGTGGCCGTGATAGTCGTTCTTGGCAAAGTGCCAGCTGGCGCGATTGTCCCAGATGGCGACCGAACCGGGCTTCCATTGAAGGGTGCAGACATTGTCCTGCGCTATGGCCTGGGCATAGAGATATTGCAGCAGGGGCAGGCTTTCCTCGCGGGTCCAGCCGTCAAACCGGGTGGTGAAGGACGGGTTGACATAGAGCGCTTTGCGTCCGCTGGTCGGGTGGGTGATGATCACCGGATGGACGGCCAAGGTGTGCTCGTCATGGCCTCGGAAGATGCTGGCAATGTCGGTCTTGGCATAGGCGCCTTCGTGACCGTAGATGTGATCGGCGGTGTGGACCGCACGCATGGTCTCTAGCGTCGCCTTCAACCCATCCGATAGGCTGTCATAGGCCGCATACATGCTGGCGAACAGGGTGTCGCCGCCGCTGGGGGGCAGTTCACGGGCGAGCAGGATCGAGCCCATGGCCGGTTCCGCATCATAGCTGTGGTCCGTGTGCCAACCGCCGCCAATATTGACCTTCTGGTTCTCTTCTTTCTGGACCAGCGCGATCTCTGGATAGCGGTCGTCGATGGGGAAGAAGCGGTTATAGTCGATCTCGCCCCACTGACGGGCAAAGGCGATATGTTGCTCAGGGCTGAGATCCTGTCCGCGCACGGCAACGACGCCATTTTCCGCCACGGCTGAGCGAAGCCAAGTCAGTTCCTTGTCATCGAGGTTTCGAAGGTCGAGCCCTTCCACTTCAAGGCCGCAGGTCGCGGAAAGCGGATTTACGGTGATGTGAGAAGCAAGCATCGATGGGCGACCTTTCTTTGGCTCTGTTGAGGCTAGGCTAAGGCCCTGTAAGCGATTGGACAATAGGGATCGTCAGATGGTGTTGGCCCGCCTTGTCAGATCGGCAAGATACCCATAGCCTCCTCGCTTCAGGGAGCCATCAGCGCTCTCAATGAAAGGTCCTTAGGGGGGAATAGATTATGGCACTGCGTAAACATCTGCTCGCGTCGGTATTTTTGGTATCGGCCTTAGCGCTCGGCGGTGTTCCTTCCGCTCATGGCAAAGAGCGCCCCACCGACTATGCGGTGATCAAGCCGGTTGCTGCTGAAAAGGTGGGATTTGACACCGAAAAGCTGAAAGCTTTGGACGCAGCTATGGCCGCAGCGGTCGCCGATGGGCATGTGGCGGGAATGACGACCTTGCTGGTCCGGCATGGCGAGGTTGTTGCCTTCAACACCTATGGCAAGGCCTCCATCGCAAAAGAAAAGCCGATGAGCAAGGACACGCTCATGCGCATCTACTCGATGACCAAGCCCATCACCGGCGTGGCCATGATGATGCTGTTCGAGCAGGGTAAGTGGAACCTCGATGATCCAGTCTCCAAGTTCATCCCTGAATTTGATCATCTGACGGTCATGACCGGCCTCGACGACAAGGGCCAAATGATTACGGTGCCGGCCAAGCGTTCGCCGACCCTGCGCGAACTGATGAGCCACACGGCAGGTTTGGGCTATGGGCTGGACGATAAGCACGCGGTTGATCGGATGTTCCGCGACCGAAAGATTTTGCAGTCTCCTAGCCTGCAGGCTGCCGTTACGGAAATGACGAAGATCCCGCTGAAGTTCCAGCCGGGTGAGGGCTGGGCCTATAGCGCGGCGGTCGATGTGCAGGGCTATCTGGTCGAGCGCTTGTCTGGCCAGACCTTGGGCAGCTTCATGCAGGGCCGCATCTTTGGCCCGCTCAAGATGACTGACACCGCCTTTGTCGTGCCACAGGACAAGCTCGATCGCCTGTCCGCCGTCTATGTTCGCTATCCTGCAGAGAGCCCGTTGGCCGAAACCAGCACAATCATGGGCTTTACCGTTCAGGACTATAGCAAGGCTCCCAAAATGGAATCTGGCGGAGGCGGCCTAGTGTCGAGCACCAGTGACTATGGCCGCTTCTCGCAGATGATCCTTAACGGGGGTCAGTTGGATGGCCAGCGCTTGCTGAAGCCTGAGACCGTGGCCCTGATGGGCACCAATGTTATCCCGCAAGAGGTGCTGGTGACCTCTAACGGCTCAACCGCCTCGCGCTTTAATGAGGCGGTGGGTTTTGGTCTCGACTTTATGGTCGTCAATGATCCTGTTACGGCCAAGTCACCGGTCGGTAAGGGTACGCTCAGCTGGGGCGGTGCTGCGGGAACCTGGTTCTGGATCGATCCGACCAATGACCTCTATTTCGTGGGCATGATCCAGCGGATGGCGGGCACGGGCAAGCTGGACCTGCGTCAGATCTCGCAAGACCTGACCTACAAGGCGCTGGTCAGTCCGGGCAAATAGGCCCTTCGGGCGCTTGGGCCGTCATTAGAAGACGGCTTGAGCGTCCAGCGCCAAGGTGGCCGCACAGCTTGCAGGCATAGGCGCGGCCTTGGCGCGCAAGGTCGCCAGCTCTGCGCTCGCAGCCTCAAGGTCCTCCCGGAAGGCTTTTTGACCGTGCAGGGTGGCGATTAGCGAGGCTCCATTGGTGCGTCCGGCATCAACGGCGCTGGGCGAATGGACCCCGCAAACGACGCGGCTTTCCCCGTAGGCCCGCCCACGGTTAAGGATCGGTGTGGCGTGGTCTGGTGCGAGTTCCGCCAAGATCAGGGCGATGCTCCAGCCCCAAGTGGCGTGGCCGGACGGGTAGTCTGGGCTGGCATCGAGCATCGTCGAGGGTGGCACGCAAATCTTGCCCGTCTCGATCAGATAGGGTCGCTTGCGCTTGAACACATCCTTCACGGCGGAGACTTGCCGGCTCATGTCGATGGCGGTGCGGTTGAGCAGCATGGTCAGCTTTGGTGCCGTCTGAGCGCTCAGATCGACGCCGACGGCGCAACTAAACCCCTTTAGCAAGGCGTCTGGCATGGTGGGAACATCGGCTTGGGCGATGGCCCAACGCGGCGTGCCTTCAAGGGACCGCGTAGCGCGGAAAACGCCTTGGTCGACGGCTTCGCGGGCCGAGCCCGTCGTCGGTGGCAGGGGCAGGATCTTACCTGCGTCTGGCCATGTTTGCGGGGTCAGATAGCC
>JBEGOG010000123.1:0-5431 GCA_041182125.1 Pseudomonadota bacterium | reverse complement strand
TCATCGGGTAATCTTCGCCGATCCCGCCGCCATCCATGACGCCCGCAATGCCCTGCGCAGCGTTTTGGCTAGCGACCTGCATGATCTGCTGACCGATCTGCATGAAGGTATGAGCGCGCAAGGCCCGTTCTCACCTGACGCGATGGGCGCGGGTCGGCGCGCCCTGCGAAACGCCGCGCTCGACCTGTTGACCGCAAATCCCAGCGAGCGCGTCGTGGACCGCGCTCAAGCCCATTATGAGACGGGCTCAAACATGACAGACATGATGGGCGGTCTCTCGGCCCTGCTCAGCCTCGGCGGAGCGGCCCTCGACAAAGCGCTGGACGACTTCTTCCAGCGCTGGAGCGGCGAGCCCCTCGTGATCGACAAGTGGTTCGCCTTGCAGGCGCGCAATCCGGCCCTTGATGCCCTAGACCGGGTCATCGCCCTGACCGCCCATCCCGCCTTTGAGGCTCGCAATCCCAACCGCCTGCGCGCGCTCGTTCAAACCTTTGCCTCTGCCAATCCCGCGCGGTTCCATGATCAGAATGGGTCGGGCTATCGGTTCCTCGCCGATCAGATCCTTGCCGTTGATAGCTTCAACCCGATGACGGCGGCGCGTCTGGTCGAGCCCTTGGGCGGCTGGAAGCGCTATCGCCCAGACCTCGGGGCCCTGATGAAGGCTGAACTGGTTCGAATCTCGAACCATCCGGGCCTCTCTAAGAATGTCAGCGAATTGGTCGGCAAGGCGCTCATCTAGTCAGTGGGCCTTGCCAAAAACCTGTGTGAAAGCGGCTATTCACAGGTCAAATGCAATAAGCCATTAACCAATTCCCATCAGCCCGTGACACGACTCTCTCCTCACGCCTATTGTGCGCACAGGTGAATCGGGTCGCAAGACCCGTGGGTTGAGGATGGGCATGGCCAGACGAGGCGCAAAGCGGAGGGGTAAGGATACGGCCCCGCGCGCCTTGAGGCCAACGCGCTTGGCTTGGGTGGGTGTTCTGACGGCTGTGAGCCTGCTCACCGTCTCAGCCATTTGCGTCATCTATCCCCTTCTGACCGCCACAGATTTGGCGACCGCTCTAGGGCTTGGGCCAGCAGCCTCTCGGTCCTTTAGCCTCTTTGCGGGACTTGCCCCCCTTGTCGCCGGTCTGGGCCTCGCGGTCTTGATGGTCCAGCAACTCAGCCGCGCCGAGCCGCCTCAAGACACCCTCTCAGAGAGTGAAAGGCGCGCCAACCTGACCCTCCAAGCCGCAGGTTGCGGCGGTTGGGACTGGGACCTCAGCACCGATGAGGTTCAACTGTCTGGTGTTACTGCGGCCCTGTTCGGCTGGGCCACGGCCATTCGGGTCTCCCCCGGCAATCTGCTTGGCAAGATTAGCCCCGATCATCGCACGGCTGTGCACGACGCCTTTCGGCTGGCCCATAGCGACGGCAGGATCGACCTGACCTTCGCCGTGCCCATGGCCGGTGGGCCCTCCCGCTGGATAACCCTTCGCGGTCAGGCTGTAACCCGCTCAGCGCAAGGTAATCCCCTGCAGATGAGCGGCGTTGCCTTGGATGTCAGCGCCGAGCGCTATGCCCTGGCCAAGGCCAATCTGGCCGAGCGCAGGCTGCGCGATGCCGTTGATCTGATCAGCCAAGCCTTTGCCCTTTGGGATCGCCATGGCCGCTTGGTCATGTGGAACCCACCCTATCAAAGCTTCTTCAAGATTGATCCGAGCTTCCTGCTCCCCGGCGCGGCCCGCGACGGGATCAACCGGATCGTCATGATGAATATTCTGCGCGAGCACCCTGCGGATGAGACACGCCCCGGCGAGCGGATCATCGAAATGGTGGGTGGCCGCTGGTTGAGCCTCTCTGAGAGCCGCACCGCCGATGGCGGGCTGGTCCTGACCGCCTCGGACATCACAGCCCTCAAGGCCAGAGACTCCGCCCACGACCATAAGGAATTGGCACTACAGCAGGCCGTTGATGAGCTCGAAATGGGCAAGCAGCAACTGACTGAGCTTGCCGAGAAATATTCCATCGAGAAGGTCCGGGCCGAGAGCGCCAATCGCTCCAAGAGCGAGTTCTTGGCCAATATGAGCCACGAGCTGCGCACGCCTCTGAACGCCATTAACGGCTTCTCAGAGATCTTGGCCGGAGAGATGTTCGGTCCCCTCGGCGACCGTCGCTATAAGGAATATTCGCAAGATATTCTCAGTTCCGGCCAACATCTCTTGGCGCTGATCAACGACATTCTCGACATGTCAAAGATCGAAGCCGGCAAGATGAACCTGAAGCGCGAACCGATCCATATCGAGGATGTTGTCGAAGATGCCATCCGGCTGATGCGCAATCGCGCGGAAGCGGTGGGATTGACCCTCTCGGTCAGTCTTTCAGACTTGCCTGAGGCGGATGCCGACTACCGCGCTATCAAGCAGGTCCTGCTGAACCTTCTGTCCAACGCCATAAAGTTCACGCCACGCGGCGGCAAGATCGCAGTCAGCGCGACGGTGATTGAGCAATCGAGCTTTAGCGGCCTGCCTTCTGATCAAAGGGTCCGTATCAGTGTCGCGGACACCGGCATTGGCATCGCCAAGGATGACCTCCTGCGACTGGCCCAGCCCTTCGAACAGATTGAGAGCCAACTGTCCAAGTCACAGCCTGGAACCGGCCTAGGGCTGGCCCTGACCAAGTCGCTGGTGGAGTTGCATGACGGCGTTCTAACCATGGACAGCCAGCCCGGCCAAGGCACAACGGTCAGCTTCACCTTGCCGGTGGTTCAATCCCTACCCGGCAAGGCCAGCCACTACGCCGCAGAATAGGCCGACTAGAACGGCCAGGCTTTGGATTTGCGGCTGTAGCTGAGATAGCCAATATTCGCACCCAATCGCAGGCCAACGCCCGCCCGGATCGGGGCCAGCGTGATGTCATCGGCGCGCTGATAGTTTACGCCCATACCGCCAACCAGATAGGCCGAGCCATCAACGCCGGGGAAGCGGCGATAGATCATGTCCGGATATTGCAGATTATAAACAAGGGTAAAGACCCGGCTGGCATTGCCACCCATATCCCAACCGATCGAAGGCCCTTGCCACGCGACGGCCTGCGGCTCACGGCCCTTCATATAGAGCAGGCCTCGGCCATAGCGCAGACCAAAGCCAATGGCACCTGAGCCTTCTTCACCAGCAATATAGCCCGTGGGACGGCCATTTTCTTTGAACAGACGTTCGATCACGGCCCCAGCGCTTTCGGCGGTTACCCCCATAAAGTCGGATAGGGTATTGACCAGTTCGTCCGCCGCGTAGGTCTGAGGAGACTTATAGTTCGGCTTGGGATCCGGTGTCGGAAGCGGCGGGGCATCGTTCGCCTCTGCGGCGTGCGCCGATGGGATGGTGAGAGAGCTGACGGTCGCTATACCAGCGAGGATCAAAGCGCGGCGGTCCATGATCATCTTCCTAGGGTTGCCTGTGGTGGAAACGTGTCTTCACACACCAATTAGGCTTGTTTGCGGCGGGTCTCGTTAATGGCAGGTTAAGCATCCCGACCCGAGCTTTGCCTATGAATAGGATCAATTCTCGTCCCAATTACCGTGCGCGTTTGTAAGCAGGGACTCTCGCCAGATGGGCGGAATATGGTAGAGGCTGGCACCATGAGCACCACGCCCCTGTCCCATATCCGTAACTTCTCCATCGTCGCACACATCGACCATGGGAAATCGACCCTGTCTGACCGCTTGATTCAGGAAACGGGAGGCCTCACCGCCCGTGAAATGAAGGAGCAGGTCCTCGATTCGATGGATATCGAACGCGAGCGCGGCATCACCATCAAGGCCCAGACCGTCCGGCTCAACTATCGCGCTGACAATGGCGAGGACTATGTCCTGAACCTGATGGACACGCCGGGCCACGTTGACTTCGCCTATGAGGTCTCGCGCTGCCTGGCCGCCTGCGAAGGCTCGATCCTGGTGGTCGATGCCAGCCAAGGCGTCGAGGCCCAGACCCTGGCCAATGTCTATCAGGCCATCGACAACAATCACGAGATCGTTCCGGTCCTCAACAAAATCGACCTGCCTGCCGCCGAGCCCGAGCGGATTCGCGCCCAGATCGAAGATGTGATTGGCATTGACGCCTCGGACGCCGTGCTCTGCTCGGCCAAGAGCGGTATCGGCATTCACGATGTGCTCGAAGCCGTCGTCCACCGCCTTCCAGCGCCCAAGGGTGACATTGACGCGCCGCTTAAGGCCCTGCTGGTCGATGCTTGGTACGATCCCTATCTGGGCGTCGTCGTGCTGGTTCGCGTCTTTGACGGCACCATGAAGCGTGGCCAAAAGGTCAAGATGATGCAGACCGGGGCCGTCTACACCTTGGAAAAGCTTGGCGTGTTCCAGCCCAAGGCCACCGATGTCGATAGTCTGAGCGCAGGCGAGGTGGGCTTCTTCACCGCCTCGATCAAAGAGGTCGCCGACGCCGCCGTGGGCGCGACCATCACCGATGACCGCCGCCAGACCACCTCACCCCTGATCGGGTTCAAGGAGGTTCAGCCGGTTGTGTTCTGCGGCCTGTTCCCCGTGGACGCTGCTGATTTCGAAGACCTGCGCGCCGCTGTCGGCCGTCTGCGCCTGAACGATGCCAGCTTCACCTATGAGATGGAGACCTCGGCCGCCCTCGGCTTTGGCTTCCGCTGCGGATTCTTGGGCCTGCTCCATCTGGAGATCATCCAAGAGCGGCTGCAGCGCGAGTTCAATCTCGACCTGATCGCGACCGCCCCCAGCGTGATCTACAAGATCGGCATGAACAATGGCGATGTGATCGAACTGCACAATCCCGCCGACATGCCCGATCCAGTCAAGATCGACACCATCTCCGAGCCTTGGATCAAGGCCACCATCTTTACCCCCGACGAATATCTGGGTGCGGTGATCAAGCTGTGCCAAGACCGCCGCGGCCAACAGCGCGAACTGTCCTATGTCGGGACACGCGCCATGGTCGTCTATGATCTGCCGCTCAATGAGGTCGTGTTCGACTTCTATGACCGGCTTAAGTCGATTTCGAAGGGCTATGCCAGCTTCGACTATCAGATTGAGGAATATCGCCCCGGCGATCTGGTCAAGATGTCGATCCTGGTCAATGCCGAGCCGGTGGATGCCCTGTCGATGCTGGTCCACCGTGACCGGGCCGAACATCGCGGACGCGGCATGTGTGAGAAGATGAAGGACCTGATCCCTCAGCACCTCTTCGTCATCCCCATCCAAGCCGCCATCGGTGGCCGCATCATTGCCCGCGAAACGGTCCGCGCCCTGCGCAAGGACGTGACCGCCAAGTGCTACGGCGGCGACCTGTCGCGCAAACGCAAGCTCCTCGACAAGCAAAAAGAGGGCAAGAAGAAGCTGCGCCAATTCGGCAAGGTTGAAATCCCGCAGGAAGCCTTCATTGCCGCGCTGAAGATGGATGCCGATTAGGGC
>JBEGOG010000122.1:0-5434 GCA_041182125.1 Pseudomonadota bacterium | reverse complement strand
GCCCTGCAGCAGGCGGCTCATCCGCTCGCCGCGCATCAGGTCGCCGCGAATTTCCGACAGACTTCGGCGCTGGGCACCGGTTAGCGCAAAGGGGAGGGCCGCTTCCATCGCATCGGACAGGGCGCCAGCACCAATGGCAGGCGCGGGATCGCGCCGCCGCGCCGCCTTGCGCTGGGCCATGGCCATCTGGTGGGCCAAGAGCTCGTCATAGGCCAGCCTCATCCGGTGAGGGGCTTCAAGCTCGAGATCGGCGAGGGTCTTAGGATCGTGCAGCCGCTGAAGCGCCTCGCGCCAGCCCATCCATTTGTTCTTGGTCAGCCACGCGGGGTCCTGCCATTCGGGCAATTCCGGGGCGCGGTTCAGGGCTTCACCGGCCAACCGGCGCAGGGTGCGCGAGGGCAGGCCCGCCGTGGTGCCATAGACCGCTTCAATCCGGGGGATGTCATCGACGCGGCCCGCATCAAGCATGAAGTCGGGATGGGCGATTTGAAGCTCTGAGCCGAACCGCTCGACCTTGCCGCTGACCGCGCGGGCGGCCCCGACGGGGTGCTGTTCTTCTAGGTGCGGGCCACCGCCCTTGAACCAGGTCAGGAACAGAAAGCCGGTCTCGTCGAGTGTCCGGACCCGCCATGGGCCGCCCCGGCGGCTGGGGGGCAGATGGGCATCTATCCGCACCACAAAGGTCTGGACCTGACCATCGACAGCCATATTGGCGGTGGTGGGGCGACGGTCGATCAGGCCCTGTGGACAGAGGAACAGCAGGTCGCGCACGCGCGGGCCCGCAGCCTTTTCAACCAAAGGCGCGATCTTGGGTCCCACGCCCTTGAGCGAACTCGCAGGAGCGAACAGGGGAAAGAGAATCTCCGGCCGCATAAATGCAGTATAGCGCGACTGGCCGCTAAGGGCGCGACGTTCTATATCGTGCACCAAGCGTGTGATGACGAGGATTAGGCTATGGGTAATTCAGTGGACGAGGTTCGGTTGCGGCGTGTGAAGTTCCGCGCTTGGCATCGAGGCTTTCGGGAAGCGGACCTGATCCTCGGCCCCTTTGCCGACCAATTTCTGGACGGCTTTACGTCCGCTCAGATGGATGCTTTCGAAGCCCTGATCGATGAGGCCGACCAAGATCTCTATGGCTGGATCGTGGGTCGCATTGACACGCCGCCCGAGTTTGACGGCGAGATTTTGAACCTTATTAAAGACTTCCGGTTCAAAGCTCATGCAGTGCGTGGGGATGGGCGAGGGGCCTAGATCCCCTTCCAGTCCCGAAACGAGATCACGCCTGCGGGCGGGTCTTGATCGGTTCGGGCCAGATCGACCATCAGGGGCACGATCTCTTCCGGCGCGGGCAGGGTCATGGGGTCTTCACCGGGGAAGGCGACCTTGCGCATCTGGGTACGCATGCCGCCGGGATTGACCACGCAGGCCTTGACGGGCGTGTTTGCCATTTCATCGCAATAGGAGGCCACGAGGGCTTCAAGCCCGGCCTTGGCCGCCGCATAGGGTCCCCAGAAGGCGCGGGGGGTCTTGGCCACGCTGCTGGTCAGGAAGATCAGTCGGCCCGCATCGGACAGGCGCAGCAGCGGATCGAGTGACCGGATCAGGCGATAGTTGGCGGTCAGGTTGATGCCGATCACCCGATCAAAGGGCTTGGGGTCAATATGGGCCACGGGGGTCAGGCCGCCCAGATAGCCTGCGGCTCCGACTAGAATGTCCAGTTTCTTGTAGCGCTCATAGAGGGCCAGACCGAGCCGGTCGATGCCGTCACCTTCCATCAGGTCCAGCGGCACGAGGCTGGCATGCTCTCCAGTCGCGGCAAAGATCTTGTCGTCCAGCGCTTCGAGTCCGCCTTGGGTGCGCCCCACGGCAATGACATGGGCGCCAGCCTCAGCATAGCCAAAAGCAATGGCTGCACCGATGCCACGGGTTGCGCCAGTCACAAGGGCGATGCGCCCGGCCAGCGGCTTGGAAGGGGATGAAGTCGTCATGCGATGCTTTTATCGTTTCGTGCGTCTAGGTCTATGGACAATGCGGTCGAAAAGCCCCGCCTAGGGCTCGTCTCGCCGCCCATATCGCTGCGCTATAAGGGCGCAGGCCATGAGTTGCAGTTGGTGAAAGATCATCAGGGGCAGGACGATGACCCCTGCTGTGGCGGTTGAGAACAGGATGCCCGCGATGGGAACGCCGCTGGCCAGGCTCTTTTTCGATCCGGCAAAGACAATGGCGATCTCATCGGCCTTGCTGAACCCGAAGCTCCGAGCGATCAGGGCTGAGAGGGCCAGAACCGTGGTCAGGAGGACGGCGCTCAGCACCAAGAGGGTCGCCAGATCCTTCGCTCCGACCTTGGTCCACAATCCTGCCGTCACTGCCCCGCTGAAGGCCCCATAGACCACCAGAAGGATCGAACTGCGATCAAACAGGCTCAGGATCGACTTGTGCTCGAGCACGAAGGCTCCTGTCCAGCGCCGCGAGGCCTGGCCCAGGGCAAAGGGGATGAGCAGTTGGATGATGATCGCCTTGACCGCATCCATCGAGATGCCGAGCCCCTGCGCATGGAGCAGCAGTCCGACCAGAAGCGGAGTCAAGAACACCCCCAGCAGATTAGAGGCTGACGCCGCCACGACCGCTGCGGCGACATTGCCCCGTGCGGCTGAGGTGAAGGCAATCGAGGACTGGACCGTTGAGGGCAGGCAGCACAGGAACAGTACCCCTTGGGCCAGTTCCCTCGGCAGGATCGACGACGGCAAGAGGCTGGTCGCTAAACCCAAGAGCGGGAACAGGGCAAAGGTGATGGCGATGATGGTCAGGTGCAGCCGCCAATGACCGAGACCCGCGATCACCGCTTCACGCGGCAGCCTTGCGCCATGCAGGAAGAACAGAAGGCCGATAGTGATCTTGGTCACCCAGCCCAGCGCAAGCGCGGCCGTGCCGCTGACTGGAAACAGGCTCGCCAGCACCACAAAGGCCATGATGGCCATGATGTAGGGGTCGAGCTTGAGCTTTAGGAGCAGGCCATTGATCCAAGCCAAGGGGTTTGGAGCCTTGCCGCCGGGCATTAGGCGCTGACGAGGAACGATAGCTGACGGCTGGACTGATCCTTGCGGCTTTCGGCCACTTCCCGGTCGAGCAGGCGGGTCGGATAGTCGCCGGTGAAATAGTGGTCGGTAAATTGAGGCGAGGCCGGGTCACGGCTGCCCGCATCCATCGCCCAGTAGAGGCCATCAACCGACAAGAAGCCGAGGCTATCGACCTCCAGATAGGCTGCCATCTCTTCGAGTGACTTATTGGCGGCCAGCAGATGTTCACGGTCGGGCATGTCGATGCCGTAGAAGTCTGGCCAGCGGATCGGCGGTGAGGCTGAACGCAGATGCACCTCCGTCGCGCCCGCTTCACGCACCATCCGCACGATCTTGAGCGAGGTGGTGCCACGTACGATGGAATCGTCGATCAGGATCACACGCTTTCCGGCCAGGACCGTACGGTTCGGGCTGTGTTTCATCCGCACGCCCAGTTCACGGACCCCTTGGGTCGGCTGGATGAAGGTGCGTCCGACATAGTGATTGCGGATAATCCCCATCTCAAAGGGAATGCCGCTTTCTTGCGAAAAGCCGAGGGCGGCGGGCAGACCCGAGTCTGGCACAGGCACAATCACATCCGCGTCGGCAAAGGTTTCTTGCGCCAAGCGGCGCCCCATGCGCTTGCGCACCTCATAGACCGAGCGGCCATTCACGACACTGTCTGGACGGGCGAAATAGACATATTCGAACACGCAAGGACGGGCATGTTCGGCCGGGAAGGGGCGCAGGCTCTCGATGCCATCTTCCGAAATGACCACCATCTCGCCATGTTCGACATCGCGGGTAAAGCGGGCGCCGATCATGTCCAGCGCGCAGGTTTCGGAGGCCAGCACCGGCTTGCCATCCAGTTCGCCCAGCACGAGCGGGCGGATGCCGAGCGGGTCGCGCACGCCAATCATCTTCTTGTTGGTCATGGCCACGAGGGCATAGCCGCCCTCGATCTGGGACAGGGCATCGATAAAGCGGTCGACGACCTTGGCCTTACGCGACCGCGCGATCAGGTGGAGGATGACTTCAGAGTCGGACGTGGACTGGAAGATCGCGCCGTCGGCGACCAACTGCTCGCGCAGGACCAGAAAGTTGGTCAGGTTGCCATTGTGGGCCAAGGCCACGCCGCCCGCCTGAAGGTCTGCGAACATCGGCTGAACATTACGAATGAAGCTGCCGCCCGCCGTCGAATAGCGCGTATGGCCAATGGCATGGGTTCCGGGCAGGCGGTCGATCAGGTCGGGACCGGCGAAGGCGTCGCCGACATGGCCCATATGGCGTTCAGTGTGGAACCGATTGCCGTCGAAGCTGGCAATGCCGCAGGCCTCTTGGCCACGATGCTGGAGCGCGTGCAAACCGAGGGCCGCAACAGCGCTGGCGTCTGGCACGTCATACACGCCGAAGACCCCACATTCGAGACGAGGGCGGTCGTCGTCCACTTCCCGATGTTCTGGCGCTGAAAAGGTCTCGCGGGCCTGACCGATCATCGCGTTTTCTCCACCAGTGCGTCGACGTCGCGGCGCGATTTATCATCATAGCCCTTGCCAGACTTCTTGGAGTCGTTCTGGTTTGAGCCGGATTTTTTGTCATCGGCTGCGCCTTCGCGGACAGCCTTTTCGAGAGAGGGGCCAAGCTTTCCAGCGACGGCCGACCCCTTGGGTGCCATAGAGCGCAGGACCTTGGCGCTGAGGCTCGACAGGGGATAGAGCGCCGAATGGGATACCCATTTCGGCACCCGCTCGGCAGGCGTCGCGATGTTGAACACCAGATTGAACACGCCCAGAAAAAACAGGGCGCGGATCAGGCCAAAGGCTACGCCAGCAGACCGATCCAAAAGGCCGAGCGTCTCGATATTGTGCAGTTTCTTGGTCAGGAGTGACCCAGCCATGCGAATGCCAATATAGGCCCCGATGAAGGTGAGGATCACCGCTAGGCTGGTCGCAAACCAGTCAGGGTCGAGCATCTTGCGCGCAATCGGCCCGGTCAGTTTCAGGCCGTAGGCCGCGATCAATGCCGCCAGCACAAAGGCCAGGATCGTCATGACCTCTCGGACCGCACCGCGCACGAAGCCGATTCCGGCTGACACCAGAATGACGCTCAGGGCGATGAGGTCGAAAAGGGTCAACGGGGCTCCTTTGCCACGGTCCTAGGTCCAATCATTTTCGCCGATGCGGCGAACCGCGTCGACCAGTCGCCCGACACCCGACACGGGGAAGGGCGAAACATCGGCAATGCCCATCGGCCCCACAGCACGCGAGAAGCCCAGCTTTGCCGCCTCCTTTAGGCGCGACTCCATCCGGCTGACCTGCCGAACTTCGCCCGAGAGGCTAACCTCACCGAACACCACGCAATCTTGAGGCAGGGCCACA
>JBEGOG010000121.1:0-5458 GCA_041182125.1 Pseudomonadota bacterium | reverse complement strand
ATACCGCCTGTGAGCCCAAAAAATGGTGCCACCTCGTCTGACGCATCGAAAGGTCCGGTGCCTGAGGCGGCTATTGCCGATCTTATTAACCGGGTCGAAGCGGTGTTTCGTGAGGGGCTCAAGGCGCTTGGCGCGCAGTCCAAGCCCCTGATCGACACGGCGGAAGACCAGATCGAAGCGGCCCAAAAGATGGTTTCCGACCAGGTGCGAAATCGCCCCCTGACGGCGACCGCGTTGGCCCTAGGGGCCGGCGTCGTTATTGGCCTTCTCTTGAGCAGTGGTCGGCGCAGATGATCCGAAAGACGGTCATTCAGACTCTTACAACTGCGGCCGTCGTGGCCGTTAGTGCTGGCGTCAGTCTCGTGGCGGCGGCGTTCGGCCTCTTTGTGCTCCTGCGGACCCTTTGGGGTGAGGCCATTGCCTGCCTAATCGTGGCGGGTCTGTTTGCTCTGGTGGCGCTTATTGTTGCCTTCGTGGCCAGTCGTCCTGCGGCACCTGCAAAACGCCCGGTTCAGGCTTCGCCAGAGCCAGCGCCAATATTGGCAACCCTGATGGCGGTAGTGCGTGAAAAGCCGTTGGTCAGCGCCGCCGTCGCCGCCGTCGCAGGGGTTATCGCCGTGCGTAATCCGCAGATGATTTCAAGTCTAATTGCAGCCTTTTTCGAGGATCGTGACCCTCAGGACTAGAGCCGGTCGCGCAGCGCATACCAGCTAAGGCCCGCAACTAAGGCTGGCCAGCGCAAGAGTTTTCCGCCCGGAAAGGGTGGGGTGGGCAGGCGCGACAGCAGATCAAGACCGGACATCTCGCCCAGGGTCGCATCGGCGAGAAGTTTGCCAAAATAGGGGGCAAGCATCACCCCTTGGCCACTATAGCCCGCAGCGGCGACAACCCCGGGCGCAAGGGCTGTGACATAGGGCGTGCGGTTCATGGTGATGCCAAGGGTGCCGCCCCAAGCATGGGTGATCGGCACGCGGGCGAGCCTTGGATAGACCTTCAGCATGTGCCCGCGCACAAATCCGCTCAGGTCAGAGGGGAACCAGGGTGAATAGTTCTCGCCGCCACCAAAAAGCAGCCGCCCGTCGGGGGATTTGCGAAAATAGTTGATGACAAAACGGCTATCGGCCACGGCCGCGTCGCTGCGGATGATCTCATCGGCAAGGTCGCCTAAAGGGGCCGTGGCTAAGATGAAGTTGTTGATCGGCATGACGCGGGCATCAATGGTGGGTGAAAGCCCATCAATATAGCCATCACCGGTCAGGATTAGCCTTTGGCATATCACCGTGCCCTGCTGGGTGGTGACCTCCATACCTTGCGCGGTCTTGCGCCAAGACACGGCCCGCGAGCGTTCAAAAATCTGTGCGCCGCTGCCGATGGCGGCGAGCCCAAGACCGAGGGCGAGATTGAGGGGATGCAGATGTCCGCCGCCTTCATCGACGGTTCCCCCAAAATAGACATCGGTCCCGAGGTCATAGGCGAGCGCCTCATTGTTGATCAGGCGGATCTGGTCGTAGCCGTAACGCTTCGCCATATGGTCACGCCAAGCGCGGTCCTTGTCCTCGCCGAAGGGTCGATGGCGTGCTTCGATCATTCCGGGTTTGAGATCACAGGCGATGGCATATTGGGCGATTAGACCATGCAGATAGGCCTTGGCGTCCTGCGCAAGGGTCCACAGGGCCATGGCATCATCCGGCCCGACCGTCTGTTCAAGCCACTGTTGGTCGCGCCTTTGTCCGGTATGGATCTGACCGCCATTGCGACCGGAGGCACCGGAGCCGACCTGCGCCTCTTCCAAGACGATCGTGGGAACGCCCTGTTCGGCAAGGCGAAGGGCTGCCCCCAATCCGGTATAGCCCGCACCGATGATGCAGACCTCTGTGCGGTGTTCGCCCCGCAAGGACGCAAGTTCCGGGAAGGGGTTTGCCGTTTGCGCGTACCAAGAGGTCGCCGGATGGCCTTGGTTGCGCGCGCCCATCGAGATTAGACGTTGAGCAGCAGGAATTCCCGCTCCCAGGGGCTAACGGTGCGCATGAAGGCATCATATTCGGCGAGCTTTACCCGTGAATAGGCATCGATGAAGCTGCCTCCAAGAATGTCGCGCAGCGGCGCACAGGAGCTTAGCAATTCCACCGACTCAATTAGACTACGCGGCAGTTCAACCCCGCGAAGATTGGCATCCGTATCCACCGGGGGCTCAGGCTTGAGGGCTGAGATCATGCCCAAATAGCCTGCGCCCAGAACCGCAGCGATGGCCAGATAGGGATTGGCATCGGAGGAGGGCACGCGGTTTTCGACCCGGCGGTTGGCGGCGTCTGATGGCGGAATGCGAATGCCCGCAGTGCGATTATCATAGCCCCATTGGGTGTTCACCGGTGCGCCGGACTCTTTGCTGATCCGGCGGTAGGAATTCACATAGGGCGCGAGGATGGCCATGATTGCAGGCATGTAGCGCTGTTGACCGGCGATGAAACTGTAAAATAGCTCTGTTGGTCCATCGGTTTCAGGGTCTGAAAAGAGGTTCTTGCCCGTGAGGGGGTCAATGATGGACTGGTGGATATGCATGGCAGAGCCGGGCTCTGAAGCCATCGGTTTGGCCATGAACGTGGCATAGATCTCATGCTCCATCGCCGCTTCACGGATGGTACGTTTGAACATGAAGACCTGATCGGCCAATTCCAAGGCATTGCCGTGCCGCAGATTAATCTCCATCTGAGCGACACCGCTCTCGTGGATCAGGGTGTCGATCTCAAGGCCTTGGCGTTCGGAATATTCGTACATATCCTCGAACAGGGCATCGAACTCATTGACCGCAGAGATCGAATAGCCCTGACGTCCCGTCTCTGGCCGTCCGGACCGTCCCGTCGGCGGTTTCAGCGGATAGTCGGGGTCGACATTCTTTTCGACCAGATAAAATTCTAACTCGGGGGCGACAACCGGCTCCCAGCCCTTGGCTTGATAGAGCGACAGAACCCGTCGCAAGACTTGACGCGGACTCTCGTCGACGGGACGACCATCGGGATGGAAGGCATCGTGAATGACCTGCGCCGTTGGGTCTTGGGCCCAAGGTACGCTGGCGAGCGTCGCAAAATCCGGGACAAGGAAGATATCGGTATCGGACTGAACCGCACCGATCAGACCTTCAAGGTCTGGAAAGTCACCGGTGATGGTCTGATAAAAGACCGACATGGGCAGGTTCATCGTCCCGCCATTGAGGAACTTGCGTACCGGCATGATCTTTCCGCGCGCCACCCCGGCAAGGTCGGGCACGAAACATTCGATTTCTTCGATATTTTGACGGGCAAACCATTGGGTTGCCTCTTCAATAGACGCGACCCCGCGCGCGGTCGCGGGGGCGGACTTTCGCTGTTTTGATTTGGGTTTCATGACACTTTATGGGTTTCGAGGATCAGCCTAACCCAAGGTCGCGGTTTGCGCAAACCGTGATCCCTATTTGAATCGCTGGCCCTTAACCTGTGTTACGTAAGGCCGCTGCAATACCATTGAGTGTCAACTGAATGCCAAGCTGCACCGCCTCGCTATTTTCGCCTCGCCGACGCCGAGACAAGAGCTCGATCTGCAATCGGTTAAGGGGATCGAGGCAGGGTTTTGATAGGGCGATTGAGGCGGCGAGGTCCGGCTGGCTTTGTAACAGGCTTGTCTCACCTCGGACCTTCAGGATCAGGTCTTCTGTGGCCTTCCATTCACTATGGATGACACCATAGATCCTTTCGGCATGGGCGCGCTCTGGGGCAAGTCCGGCATAGGCGCTGGCCATGGCCATATCACTTTGGGCCAGGGCAATTTCCATATTGGCCAGAAACGTGTCCAAAAAGCCCCAGCCCTGAGCCATATCGCTCAGTTGATTGATGCTGATGTTGGCAGCCTTGACGCCTGAGGCAAAGCCGTACCATCCGGGCAGCATAAATCGCGACTGTGACCAGCTAAAGACCCAGGGAATGGCGCGCAGGTCTTCTATCCGGCCGGACTTGGTGCGTGAGGCCGGACGACTTCCGATCTTGAGCTCAATGATTTCAGAGATCGGTGTGGCGGTGCGAAAGAAGCCTGCAAAGGCAGGGTCGCGATAGACCAGATCCTGATAGGCCTCACAGGAGGCATCGGTAATGGCGCTCATGGCCGGGCCGAATTTTGCATCCAGAGCCGTTGAGGTCGTATCCCCCTCTTGGCGCAGGGTGGCAAGGAAGACCGCCGCGCAAGCGCTGTCCAGAGATTTGCGCGCCGAGACCTCATCGCCGAATTTGCGGGCAATCATCTCGCCCTGTTCGGTTACCCGCATGCGACCGCGCACGGTTCCGGCCGGCTGGGCAAGGATGGCGGCAAAGCTTGACCCACCGCCGCGACCGACCGAGCCCCCTCGGCCATGAAACAGTTGAAGGCCCACGCCCTGCTGGTCACAGACCTTGAGAATGTCGGACGACGACCGGTGCAGGGACCAACGCGAGGCGGTGTAGCCGCCATCCTTATTGCTGTCTGAATAGCCGAGCAAGACCTCTTGGGTCGCCTTCGGACCAAGCAAGGACCGCGCAATCGGCAGTTTGAGCCAGCGATCAATGATTGCAGGGGCCGCTTCGAGGTCGCCAATGGTTTCAAAGAGCGGCGCGACACCCAGCATTGATCGGGGAGCCGCCCCGCCAAAGACAAGCCCTGCCTGCTTGAGCAGGACGAGGGGTTCAAGAATGTCAGAGACCGATCCGGCCTTAGACACCACATAGGCCCCGATGGCTTCTGGTCCATAGGCGGACACGGTCTCGGCAGCGGCGTCTAATATCCGAAGCTCCCGCTTGGTTTCCGCCGAATAGGAGGCAAAGGGCCAGCGCAGAACGCGGTCGTCCGAGAGCTGTTCAATCAGAAGCTCAATCCTTTGATCCTCTGAAAGCGCAAGATAGTCGATGGGGGTTGGTGACTGGGCAAAGAGATCGGCCACCACCCGTTCATGCACGTCGGAATTTTGGCGAAGATCGAGGGACAGGAGGTGAAAGCCGCAGCACCGAACAATCTGCAGCAAGACCTTAAGCGTCGTTCCCACCAAGCGCTCACCGCCATGGGCAATCAGGCTTTCACGAATGATCGAGAGATCATGCACCAGTTCCGATACGGCGCCGTAGGCTTGAGCTTGGGCAGCGGCTTTGGGCGCACCGACAGGGGAGGCCTTTAGTCGCTCAGCCGTGGCCAAAACCCGGTCGTGAATATAGGTCAGGGCCCGGCGATAGGGTTCGTCTGCGCGGTGAACCGAATGTTGAGCCGAGCGCCTTGCCAATTCCATGACCTCGTCTGAGACCGGGGCTAAGGTGATCGACAGAGTTAATTCCGTTTCGAGCTGATCTAGCTGTTCAAGGTACCAGGCGAAGATGACTTGGCCCTGTTCGGCGAGGGCGAGCTTTAGGGTGACATCGTCCACATGGGGATGGCCGTCGCGGTCGCCGCCAATCCAAGACCCCAAGCC
>JBEGOG010000120.1:0-5458 GCA_041182125.1 Pseudomonadota bacterium | reverse complement strand
GAGGTCGATGACATCGACCTTCAGGCGTTTGAGGCTCTCATCGCAGGCGGCCATGATGTTGGCGCGCGACAGGCCTGGACGGGTCGGCAGCTTGGCGACCTTGGTGGCGATGACCAGCTTTTGACGTGCGCTTGGCCCGCGTGCCGCCACCCATTCGCCGATGACGGTCTCGGACTCGCCGCCCGTGTGGCCCGAAACCCAAGCCGAATAGACATCTGCGGAGTCGATCAGGCTGATCCCGGCATCGACGCAGCCGTCGAGCAGCGCAAAGGAGGTGTCCTTGTCGGCGGTCCAGCCAAAGACGTTGCCGCCAAAGGCCATCGGGGCAACGGAAATGTCGGATCGTCCAAGTCTACGCAGGGTCATGGTCGGTCTTTCAGAGGCTTGAGGGGCGAGGTGGAGTTAGAGCTTGCGAGCGCGGACCTTGGCCAGGTTGGGCTCGTCGCCATTGAAGTCCTTCACCAGACCAAGGCGCGCATTGCAGGCTGGGCAGCGGACGGAATCTTCGTCGGTCAAGTCTGCGGGGACGTTCAGCCCCGTTCCACAGGGCTTGCAGCGCCATCCATAGACCACGGGTGCCGGAACCTCGCGCTTGGGCGCTCTGCTGGGGCGAGGCGAGAAGGCGGCGGGCTTGGGCGCAACCACGGGCTCGACCACCGGCTTGGGCGGCGGCGGGTTCTTTAAGCTCAGGGTCGGGCGGCGAGGTTTATCCGTCATGATATTTGCAGTCTGTTCAACGCAAGGGGCTAATGCCGTTAGATACAGCGGGATGGAGGTCGTTCATAGGACCCTGTCATGGTCATTGCTCCGAAATGGTGCGGTAATAGGCCCAGCTGTAAATCGAATCGTCCGATAGTTTGCTCAGACAGGGTGTTCCATGGGACCATGGCGCACCGAAAGGACTCTTAACCCCGTGTCAGACTTCGAGCAGACCCCCGACGCGCCGATCTCAGCGCAGAACCAAGGCCCCGATCGTAGCCACCTGTTGGAAGGCCCGATTGGAAAGACCCTGCTGGTCTTTGCTCTACCGCTTCTAACCACCAACTTTCTGCATTCTCTCTCGGGCACCTGGGGCGCTATTCTGGTCAGCCACACGCTTGGCCCTGGCGCGCTTACCGCGGTGGTTAACGCCAATGTGTTCATGTTCATGATGATGGGCATTGTCATGGGTGTCGCGGGCGCAGCTGGCATCGCTGTGGGTCAGTCGCGAGGCGCTGGCGATGTTCAAGCGATCAAGCAGATTGTCGGCACGTCCATCAGCTTCATCATCGGGGTGTCGTGCTGCATCGCGCTCGCAGGCTGGCTCTTGGCACCTGCAATTGTCGATCTGATGCGTATGCCTGCGCCGTCCGTATCCGACTCGATTATCTATCTGCGCATAACCTGCCTGACCATGCCGAGCATCTTCACCTTCATCTTTTTGATGATGCTTATGCGCGGCGGCGGCGATGCAAAAACGCCCTTTCGCTTCACCATGGTTTGGATCGGACTAAATCTGATCCTGTCGCCGATCCTGCTGACGGGTCCCTTTGGCTTGCCGAAACTGGGCATTGCCGGAGTGCCCTTCGCCAGCCTTATCGCCAATCTGGTTGCCCTCGCAGCCTTGGTTGCCTTTGCCTATCGCAAGAATATGGTCATGGCTTTGAAAGGGGATGAGCTTCGCTATTTAAAGCCTGATCCCGCCTTGCTCATGGTGCTGGTGAAACGCGGTGCGCCGATGGGGGCCGAAACCCTGTTCGTGCAGGGTGCCTATTTCGTGCTGATGACCATTGTCAATTCGCAAGGCGCGATGACGGCTGCGGCCTATAGCGGGGCGGCTCAGCTTTGGGGCTTTGTGCAAATGCCGTCGATGGCGCTGGCAGCATCCATGTCCGCCATGGCGGCCATGAACATTGGCGCAGGCCGTTGGGACCGGGTCGAGGAGATCGCGCTCAAGGGGTGCTTGATCGCTGGATCAATGACCCTGTTAGCGGCCGCTTTGATCCATGGATTGGGTGATCTGCCCCTCCGGCTGTTCTTGCCGGAAGGGGGCGAGGCCTTGGCCAAGGCGCGAGAGATCAACGAGATTGCCATATGGGGCTGGATCCTCTTGGCCGTGACTTCGGGCCTGTCAGCGGTTGTGCGCGCCAACGGGGCGACGGCGGCTCCGACCATCATCTATGCCTTAACCATGTGGGTTTTCCGGGTTCCCTTTGCCTCGATGATGCAAGGACTACTGGGCGAGTCGGCCATCTGGTGGAGCTTCCCGGTCGGCACCGTCTCGTCAGCCCTACTGGCCTTCCTGTTCTTCAGGTTCGGTAAGTGGCGCGACAACGATCTGATGTTGGCGCGCCGTCACCGTCACTCTGACTGAGGGGTCGGAACCTTAAGGCCCACCTCGGCCAGAACCTCTGCCGTATCACGCCCGATCTGAGGCGGTTCGCGGCGGATGGTGGCTGGGGTCTTTGAGAACCGCAGGCCTGGCCGCATGGCGCGGTAGGCCCCTTCGGTTTCCAGTTCGCGGGTTTCGAACAGGGTCTCTTTGAGCTGCGGATCCTCGAATATGTCGTGAATGGTGTTGGCCCTCATGGCGGGAATAGAGTTGGCGGCGCACAGCTCAAGCCAGGTTTCAGTGCTGTAGGTAAGAGCCGCCTCTTCCATCATGGCGTAATATTCGGCCACGCGCGCCTTGCCGCCCTGTTTGGACAGGAAGCGCTCGCTCTCATAGGCCCCGGGCAGACCGCCCAACTCCATGAACCTGGCCGACTGGATATTGTTGGCAGGCAGGACCGTCATGAACCCGTCCTTGGTCGCATAGGGCTTGCGATAGGGGGTGATGGTGGTGGTGTGGCCATAGTTGCCGGTCGGCGGCACGAAGGTCTGGTTATAGAGGTGCTCGGCCATCATGAAGCCGGTGAAGGTTTCCAGCATCGGCACGGCGACATATTGGCCTTCGCCGGTCTGTTCCTTGTGCCGCAAGGCCGCCAAGGTGGCGATGGTGGCAAAGAGGCCGCAGGTCTTGTCGGCAATGATTGAGGGCAGGGGACGAAGCTCGGCCTCTGGATTGACCAGTTGGTTCAGGCTGCAGGCCCCACTAGCCGATTGGATCAGGTCGTCAAAAGCCTGCAGGCCCGCATAGGGGCCTTCTTCGGCATAGCCCATGGCCTCGACATAGACGATGTCGGGTTTGATCGCCTTGACGTCCTCATAGGAGAAGCCCAGGCGGGCAATGGCTGACGGGCGCATATTGTGGATAAAGATGTCGCCGGTCAGGACCAGCGCGCGCAAGGCCGCCTTGCCGTCTTCACTCTTAAGGTCGAGCGCAACAGACCGCTTATTACGGTTCAGGGCGATGAAGGACGGGCCCATCTCCTTGAGGTTCGGGGGCTTGCCGTCCTTGCGTTGGCGATCACCGCCCGGTTCCTCGACCTTGATCACGTCAGCGCCAAGATCGCCGAGGGTTTGGGTCGCATAGGGGCCGAGCACAAACTGGGTCAGGTCAATGATGCGAACGCCGTCGAGCGGGCCCTTGGCCTCAGTTTGCTTTTGAGTACCGTCCGCCATGGTGTTTCCTATCATCCTGATTGTGTGTCGAAGGCGCATGGCCTCCAAGCCTTTTGAGTAGTTTGTACCAACTGACACGCGCGGGAAAAGCGCCAAATTCATTGGGCTTGAAGCGGGAGCCTTGGCATGTGACTTTTAGCGATAAGAAAAAACCGAGGGAGAGAGACTATGGCCGACCTATCAGGCAAGATTGCATTGGTAACCGGAGCCGCGAGCGGCATTGGCAAGTCCTGTTCGGAGCGGCTGGCAAAGGCCGGAGCAACCGTCGTCCTGACCGATGTCCAAGATTCCGTTGGTAAGGCGGTCTGCGCCGCCATCAATCAGAGCGGTGGCAAGGCGATCTATCTGCACCAGGATGTGACCAGTGAAGACGAATGGATCAGCGTGATCGCTGAAGTCCGCGCCCAGTTCGGCCGCCTCGATGTGTTCGTCAACAATGCTGGGATCGGTATTGGCGGTCTGGTCACTGAAATGACGCTCGAAACCTGGCGCAAGCAGCAGGCGATCAATGTCGAGGGCGTGTTTTTGGGCGTCAAACATAGCCTACCCCTGATGCGCGCCAGTGGCGAGGGCGGCTCGATCATCAACATGTCGTCCGTCGCAGGCCTGAAGGGCGCAGCAGGCATGAGCGCCTATTGCGCGACCAAGGGCGCTGTGCGGCTGTTCTCCAAGTCGATCGCGTTGGAATGCGGTGCTGCGGGTGACAAGATCCGGGTCAATTCCGTTCACCCCGGCATTATCGACACGCCGATCTGGGACTCGATCTCTGACACCGCCGATCTGACCGCTGTCAAACAGCAGGGGGCTAACCGGATTGATCTCGATGCCATGACGGCCATCACCACGCCTTTGGCCCGTACCGGGGTCCCGGCTGAAATTGCTGAAGGCGTCCTGTTCTTGGCGTCGGATGCGTCGAGCTACATCACGGGCAGTGAGTTGGTCATCGATGGGGGAATGACCGCGCGGTAGTTTGGGGGCGGAAAAAAGGCCCCCTTCGTCGCTGCGCGCCACTTCCCCCAGAGGGGGAAGATCTTAGGTCTTTAAATCTTCCCCCTCTGGGGGAAGTACCGGCGTAGCCGGGGTAGGGGGCTCACCCCCTCATCAAATGATCCGCAATGGCGTGATAGGCGGGCAGGGAAACCTGATCCAAGACGCTATTGCCATTGCCAGCCACGGGATGTGAGGCATAGCGCGCGATTACGACATCGGCCTTGGGCGCGATCCACAGGGCCTGGCCATGGATGCCCCGCGCGCTGTAGGCACCGAACCGGTCATGGGCGACCCACCACATGTTGCGATAGGACCAGCCGGGCAGGGTCATGACCCCGGCCTTGGCGAAGTGGCCTTGATCAGCGCCGGTCTCGATGTCCTTGACCACGGCCTCGGGCACGATCTGTTGGCCGTTAAATTGTCCGCCAAGCCGCATCATTTCGCCAAAGCGGGTGAGGTCGCGCAAGGTCGTGCTGAACCCGCCGCCGGCCATCGCAACGCCGGTCGGATCTACGTAAAGATCGCCATCCTCTTCGGTGCCGAGCCTTTGCCAGATCCGCTCGGAGATCATTTCTGCGATCGGCTGGTTGGCGATGCGCTGGATGATCCAGCTTAGGACCTCGGTGTTGCAGGTCTTGTAGGCAAAGGCTTGGCCGTGCTCGCCTTCCTTTTCCAAGGCCAGCAGGAAGTCGAAGATAGTCCGCGGTCCAGTATAGTCCGCCGCGTGCGGTGCCAGACCCGCCGCGCGGCTATAGGCCCAGACCTCGGCATTGGGATCGACATAGACCTCTGAATAACGAACGCCGATGATCATATCCATCACTTGGCGGACGGTGGCATCGCCATAGGCGGTCTTGCTCAGTTCCGGCACATAGGCGCTGACCGTTTGGCTGGGGTCGAGCCGCCCCTCATGGACCATCATCGC
>JBEGOG010000119.1:0-5469 GCA_041182125.1 Pseudomonadota bacterium | reverse complement strand
TGCTGCGATGGCGTGTCAGAGCAGGCGGCCAGCAGGGTCAGGACGCATCCGGCCACAGTGATGGAGGCGAGCGGGCCTTTCAGCGGCGATGGGCGGGCGAATGTCGACATGGGGTCAGGCTACAGCGCCGAAGGCCTCACTAAAAGATGCCATTTCACCATCGCTCCATCTGCCTATAGAAGGTCCGCGACGGCCTATCAGCCTGCGGAGACGTCCTTGAACTATCGCCACGCCTTTCACGCCGGAAATTTCGCCGATCTGGTCAAGCATGCCGCTGTGCTGGCCGTCCTGGCGCAAATGACCAAGGATAGGGCCCCTGTTACGGTGATCGACACCCATGGCGGTGCCGGTGCCTATGATCTGGGCGGGGAGATGGCGCGCAAGTCGGGTGAGGCAGAGGCGGGCATTGGTCGGCTGATGGCCCTGCCCAAGGTGCCGGAGGTCTATCAACCCCTCATCCAAGCTGTCAAAAAGCTCAATGACGGCAAGGGCCTGCGGCTCTATCCTGGCTCGCCACTTCTGGTGATTGAGGCGCTGAGGCCCGGCGATCATTATAGGGTCTGCGAACTGCGCCCCGATGATTTTGCGCTGTTGGAACAGACCTTGAAGGGGGCAAGGGCCAAGGTCACCGCCCTGATGGATGACGGCTATGTCATGGCCGCCCAGCAAACGCCGCCGTCGGGTCCCGTGCTGGCCCTGATCGATCCGCCCTTTGAACGGGCCGACGACTATGATCGGGCTGCAACCGCAGCCCTTGCCATGATCAAGCGAAACCCCGGTGCGGTGGTGATGGTGTGGACGCCGCTCAAAGACCTTGAGACCTTTGACGGCTTTTTGCGCCGCCTTGAGCAGGTTGCCCTGCCTCCGACCCTTATCGTAGAGGCGCGATTGCGGCCCTTAACGACCCCCATGCGGATGAATGGCTGCGCCTTGGTGATCTTGAACGCCTCCGCCGAACTGACAGACCCCCTGAAGCAGGCGGCGGGTTGGGTGGTCGAGGCCCTTGGCGAACCGGGCGGTGAAGCCCGGGTCTGGTCGCTCACCTAGCCCGGCTTATTTTGCATGTGCGAAGTAAAAATCCCGTGTTATATTGCGATGCACAATATAGGCCTTGGCCGTGATGGCGGGGCCGCGACACGGAGACAGCGGTTATGAGCCAGCAAGTTATGCTGTCGGGCGAGCCTTCTGCCCGATTTGATCCCCAGACCCTTTTGACCACCCCGATCGGCCTTTCGACCCCGTTTTTCCTCGCTTTTTACAGCGCGGCGAGCGTCGGGGCGGCGTTCTGGTGGATGAGCCAATTGACGCGTCATACCCATCTTGAAGCCATCATGGCCAAGACGGTCGTTACGCCCGAGCCGGTCCTTGAGGCGGCCCCTGTGTCCGAGCCCGAGATTGCGCTTGAGGTGCCTACCTCAGTGATCACTGCCGAAGCCGAAATCGTGCCCGCTAAGCCCAAACCTTCCGCGAAGCCACGCGTCCGTAAAGCGAAAGCGGCGGTCTAACCGACCTAGTCCCGCGTCTCGAACGCCGCCAGCAAACGGTCGGCGGCTAAAGACGCGGGGACCTGTCCAGCTCGCACGGCCTCTTCGAGGTTGTCAGAGATGGCGCTAACCCCGGGCGCATTGCGGAACATCTGGTCCAGCCGCTCGCGGACCATGGCCCACATCCAGCGCGCGTTCTGATCGGCGCGGCGTGCGGCCCGTTCGCCATTGGCCTCCATGATGTCGCGGTGACGCAAGATCTGCTGCCAGAGCTTCTCCAGACCCGCATTGTTGCGGCCTGAAGCAGTGATGACCGGCGGAGTCCAGTCGTTAGAAGCGGGGGTGAGGATATGCAACGCAGCGCGATAGTCGCTGGCGGATCGCTCGGCCAGAGGCGGGTCAATGTCGGCCTTGTTGATCACGATCATGTCGGCGATCTCGATCAGGCCCTTCTTGATGCCTTGAAGCTCGTCGCCGCCGCCCGGTATCAGCAGGGCGAGGAAGAAATCGACCATCTCGGCGACTACGGTCTCGGACTGACCGACGCCTACGGTCTCGACAATGATCACGTCAAAGCCTGCCGCCTCGCACAGGAGCATGGCCTCACGGGTCTTGCGCGCCACCCCGCCCAGAGCGCCGCTCGACGGAGAGGGGCGGATAAAGGCATTTGGGTCGACGCTGAGCTGCTCCATCCGGGTCTTGTCGCCGAGGATCGAACCGCCCGTGCGCCCGCTAGAGGGGTCCACGGCCAGCACAGCCACCTTGTGCCCCGCCGCCGTCAGATTGCCGCCGAGGGCCTCGATGGTGGTGGACTTGCCTGCGCCCGGAACGCCCGTAATCCCGACCCGCTGGGCCTTTCCGGTCAAGGGCATGAGGATTTCGAGCATCCGTCTTGCCAGCACCTGATGGTCCATCCGGTTGGACTCCACCAGGGTGATCGCCCGCGCGAGGGCGGCACGTTCACCGGCGGCGACAGCCGTAGCGAGGGCTTCAGGATCAGGCAGTGGCCTTGGGGTCATGGTCGGGCTCGATTATAATCGGTTCAGCCGCGTCGGACGGCCTTTGGGCGATAATCTCAATGTCACGCCAGTGCAATGGGGCCATAGTCCCGCGCCGAGGGTTGTGACTTCGGGTTGAACAGAGTGTCGCACCCCTTGTGTGCTCGAAAAGTCACACCTACATGCGGTGGAGTGATCGGGATGATGCCGCCGAGCGGGTGGTCCTGATTGTCCGCCGAACACGGGGAGTCCTATGAATATTGATCTCTATTCTGACCGCGCCAAACAGGCCATCCAATCCGCCCAGAGCTTGGCCATGGCCCGCCGCCACCAGCATCTGTCGCCGGAGCATCTGCTCAAGGTCTTGCTGGAAGAGAAGGACGGGCTGTCGCGCACCTTGATCACCCAAGCGGGCGGCAAGGCCGATCAGGTCATCCAAGAGACCGAAAGCCTGCTCAATAAGATGCCAAAGGTCGAGGGCGGCTCTGGCCAGCTCTATATGAAGGCCGAGACCGCGCGGGTCTTCGCCACCGCCGAAGAGGCCGCCAAGGCCGGCGGCGACGCCTTTGTCACGACCGAGCGCCTGTTGTCTGCGCTGGCCAAGGACGGCGGCGAGGTATCCGGCGTCTTGAAGAAGGCGGGCGTCACGCCTGCCTCCATCGACACCGCCGCCAATGCCATTCGCAAGGGCCGCACCGCTGATACCGCTTCAGCCGAAGAGGGCTATGACGCCCTGAACCGCTATGCCCGCGACCTGACCCAGGCGGCGCGGGACGGCAAGCTCGACCCTGTGATTGGCCGCGATGAGGAAATTCGTCGCACGATTCAGGTCCTGTCGCGCCGCACCAAGAACAATCCCGTCCTGATCGGCGAGCCCGGCGTCGGCAAGACCGCCATCGTCGAAGGCCTTGCGCTGCGCATCGTCAATGGCGACGTGCCGGAAAGCTTGAAGGAAAAGAGGCTGATGTCGCTGGACATGGGCTCCTTGATCGCTGGGGCCAAGTTCCGGGGCGAATTCGAAGAGCGCTTGAAAGCGGTCCTGAACGAAACCACCGCCGCCGAAGGCCAGATCATCCTGTTCATCGACGAGATGCACACGCTGGTCGGCGCGGGCAAGTCCGAGGGGGCGATGGATGCGTCCAACCTGCTCAAGCCCGCCCTGGCGCGGGGGGAGTTGCACTGTGTCGGGGCTACGACGCTGGATGAATATCGCAAGCATGTCGAAAAGGACGCGGCTCTGGCCCGCCGGTTCCAGCCGGTCTTTGTCTCAGAGCCTACGGTCGAAGACACGGTCTCGATCCTGCGCGGCCTGAAGGAGAAGTATGAGCTGCACCATGGGGTGCGGATTTCGGATGCGGCCATCGTCGCCGCTGCCACCCTGTCCAATCGCTACATCACCGACCGGTTCCTGCCCGACAAGGCCATCGACCTGATCGATGAGGCGGGTAGCCGCGTGCGTATGGCCGTCGATTCCAAGCCCGAAGAGTTGGACGAGATCGACCGCCGCCTGGTGCAGTTGAAGATCGAGCGCGAGGCCTTGAAGAAGGAAACCGATCCCGGCTCTGCCGCGCGTCTGGTCAAGCTGGAGGAAGAGCTATCTGGGCTTGAGGTCCAGTCTGCGGAGATGAGCAGCCGCTGGAAGGCGGAGAAGGATAAGATCGGTTCGGCAGCCCAAGCGCGCGAAGCCCTTGACCGGTTGCGTGCCGAACTGGTCCAGGCCCAACGCTCCGGCGACCTGCAACGGGCCTCCGAGATCATGTACGGCCAGATCCCGCAGCTCGAAAAGCGGCTGGAGGCCGAAGAGGTCGAGAACAAGGACGCCATGACCCTTGAGGTCGTCGATGCCGAGCAGATCGCGGCGGTGGTGTCGCGCTGGACCGGCATTCCCGTCGAGAAGATGCTCGAGGGCGAACGCGAAAAGCTGCTGCGCATGGAAGACCAGCTGCGCGCCCGTGTTGTTGGTCAGGACGAGGCCTTGGAAGCGGTCTCGGATGCCGTGCGCCGCTCGCGGGCGGGACTGTCCGATCCCAACCGTCCCATCGGCTCGTTCCTGTTCCTCGGCCCCACGGGTGTGGGCAAGACCGAACTGACCAAGGCCTTGGCCGAACTGATGTTCTCCGACGAGAGCGCCATTACCCGCATCGACATGTCCGAATATATGGAGAAACATTCGGTCAGCCGCATGATTGGCGCGCCTCCGGGCTATGTCGGCTATGATGAGGGCGGGGCCCTGACCGAAGCGGTTCGCCGCAGGCCCTATCAGGTCATCCTGTTCGACGAGGTTGAAAAGGCCCACCCGGACGTCTTCAACGTACTGTTGCAGGTCCTTGATGACGGACGTCTGACCGATGGCCAGGGACGGACGGTCGATTTCCGCAACTGCCTCCTGATCATGACCTCCAACCTCGGCTCGGAATTCTTGGCGTCACAGGGCGAGGGCGATGATGTCGAGGCCGTGCGGCCCATGGTCATGGACAGCGTACGCCGTCACTTCCGGCCCGAGTTCCTCAACCGCATCGACGAGATCATCCTGTTCCGCCGCCTTGGCCGGATGCAGATGGGCTCGATCGTCAAGATCCAGCTCCAACGGGTTGAAAAGCTGCTGGCCGACCGCCAGATGTCGATGGTTGTCTCTCCCGATGCCATGCACTGGCTAGGCGAGCGCGGCTATGACCCGGTCTATGGTGCCCGGCCTTTGAAACGCGTGATCCAGAAGGACCTGACCGACAATATTGCCCGGCAAATCCTTGAGGGCAGCCTAAAGGACGGCGACCTGTTCGAAGTTGGCCTTGGTCAGGGTGCCTTGGTGATCGGCAAGGCTAAGGTGCACTGACCCCCCCCCGTGTTCCCCGCGAAGGCGGGAAACGCGAAATCGGCGGCGTTTGGTTCAACGAAGTTAGAATGAACAAGACAACAAGGCCCTCACCCAACCCTCTCCCACAGGGAGAGGGCTAAGAAAGAAGGGGTAAGCCCTCTCCCCCTTGGGG